>BPHE01000033.1 GCA_026003395.1 Vicingaceae bacterium | reverse complement strand
AAGCGGAAAAATTACCGTGGCATAATTTCCGCCGGGTTTCTAAAAAAATTACCATTATTTTGACTATCAATATATTGATTATTTATTATTGACAGGTTTTCTATAAAAAATTGATTTTTTTAGTAAAATTCATCACGTAAAAATAAATGGCTTTAAATTAACGATGAATGGTTTAGATGAGTTTATGAATGGTATATATTAATTCTTGCTAAATAATTATTTTAACATACAAAATCCTAAATTATGAAAAAACTGACAGTAATATTTATTTGGGCGTTGGCTCTAAGTTATACAACAAAAGCCCATGAAAATATTTATCAAAATTTGATTAATCAAAAAAATTATTTTATTGAAAATAAAGGTCAATGGCATGAAGATGTATTGTATTTGGCAAGGTTAAAAAATCTTGATTTATGGATAACAAAATATGGGTTAAATTATACTTTTTATGTATTAAATGAAAATCAATGCAAATCAGATAAGTATATTGATGAATTAAAAAAAGATGATTTCATACAAATCCATAGAGTTTTGGCAAAATATAAAAATGCAAATCCGGCACCTGTTGGTGAAGGAAAAAATCGATTGTCATACTTTCATAATTATTTTTTGGGAAATGACGCGACAAAACATGTTAAAAACGTTGGATTGTATCAAGAAGTGGTTATAAAGGATGTATATGAAGGTATAGACATAAGATATTATTTTGAAAATAACAAAGTAAGATATGATTACATAGTAAACCCGGGAGCGGACCCCGGACAAATTGAATGGACTATTGAGGGGGCTGATAATGTGGTTATTGATCAAAATAAATTAATATTTACCATAAGGTTTGGGGAAGTTGAGCATATTGATTTGCATGTTTATCAAAACATAAATGGAAAGAAAAAAAATGTGCAATCAAAATGGATAAATACCGGAAACACTTTCAAGTTTTACTTGGACAATTACGACAATAATTATCCTTTGATCATCGATCCTCTGATTTATTCGACCTATATCGGCGGCACAAATTCAGATCAAGCAAAAGGAGTTTATCTCTCAGATAACGGATTGGCATTTGTAACAGGAAACACATATTCTATTAATTATGATATAATATGGGGTTATCAACTTACCAATGCCGGCAATAATGACGCATTTATTACGATTGTGAATCCAAATGGCACAGGATTGTTGTATTCAACTTATATTGGAGGCAGTGGTTTTGATTTTGGTACTGATATTGTGGCGCAAGGGCAATATGTTTATATTACCGGTGCCACAAAATCAGCTAATTTTCCAATCGTTGGAACATCGCAAACTTTTAATAATGGGGGTTCAGATAATACTCAAGGAGATGCTTTTATTGTTAAGTTGGATTATATAAATAATAATGTAATTTTTTCAAAATATTGGGGAGGATATGGTGATGAATCAGGTAATGCCATTGCCTTGGATAACTTGGGAAATGTGTACATAGCAGGTTACTCTGTTAACATTAGTACTAACAACATTCCAATGCCGGCAGGTGGGGCATTCTCCGGAGCTACACAATCAACAGACGGTTTTATATTAAAACTTTCTTCCTCCGGAGTGATAACATATGGTACATTTTTAGGTCAGGGTAATTTTTCTCAGCAAATTGAAGATATTATATATGACTTAACTTTGGATAACGCCGGAAATGTTTATGTATGTGGCAGAACAAATGGAGCCCTTTCTCCTACATTGGCTTCTTGGGGAGCTATTCAATCTACTTATATGGGAGGAAGTAATGATGGTTTTGTAGCTAAATTCACATCTAACTTAAATAGCATGTTGAATTATACTTTTTTAGGTGGTGTAGGAGAAGATCGTGCTTTTGGTATATCTGTTGATCCTTCGGGTTTTGTTTACGTGACCGGACATACTCAATCCAATAATTTTTATCTTAACAATGCAATTCAATCTACATTAAGTGGAACGCAGGATGCTTTTGTTTGCAAGTTAAACAATTCATTCACATCTTCTGTTTATTCTACTTATCTGGGTGGTACTTCCATAGAGGTAGGCAATGGTATCGCAGCTGATCCGTCCGGAAATGCTTTGATTACAGGTTATACTGCTTCGGCGAATTTTCCTGTAACGTATTATGCTGTTCAATCAGTTAAAGATTTTGCCCAAGATGTGTTTTTTACTAAATTAAATGCATACGGCAATATTATAATTTATTCGACTTTCCTTGGTGGCGGCTCAGGTGATTTTGCTAATGCTATTTCCTACAATAGTATATCGGATCAGATTGTAATTGCAGGGCAAACTAACTCCTCAAATTTTGATGTTACATCCGGTGTATATCAAGCTGTCAATGATGGTTCCGGAGATAATTTTGTTTCGAAATTTTGTAATCCACCCCTTTCCAATCCTTCATCTAACAGCCCTGTTTGCGAGGGGCAAACAATAAACTTATATGGAAATACAGTTTCCGGTTCAACTTATTCTTGGTCAGGGCCTTCGGGTTATAGCAGTACAACTCAAAATAGTTCTATAAATAGTGCTACCTCAGCCAATGCCGGTTTGTATGAATATACGGTTACAAATGCCAATGGTTGCACCAATAAAGATACGGTGAGTGTGATTGTAAATCCTTTGCCGGTAGTTTCTCCATCTAACAACAGTCCTATATGTGCGGGTCAAACATTGAATTTGACGGCCAACAGCGTCAGTGGAGCTACATATAGTTGGAGCGGTCCGGGAGGATTTACAAGCAGCAGTCAGAATCCGAGCATAAGTAATGTTCCCGTATCGGCATCCGGCACATACACATTGGTCATAACAGATGCAAATGGATGCACCGATAGCGCCACGACGAATGTAGTGGTCAATCCGTTGCCTGTGGTAACGCCGTCGAGCAACAGTCCGGTGTGTGAGGGACAAACATTGAATTTGACAGCTAATAGCATCAGTGGAGCCACCTATAGTTGGAGCGGTCCGGGAGGATTTACAAGCAGCAGTCAGAATCCGAGCATAAGTAATGCTCCCGTATCGGCATCCGGCACATACACATTGGTCATAACAGATGCAAATGGATGCACCGATAGCGCCATGACGAATGTAGTGATCAATTCGTTGCCGGTGGTTACGCCGTCAAGCAACAGTCCGGTGTGTGCGGGTCAAACATTGAATTTGACGGCCAACAGCATCAGTGGAGCCACCTATAGTTGGAGCGGTCCGGGAGGATTTACGAGCAGCAGTCAGAATCCGAGCATTAGTAATGTTCCCGTATCGGCATCCGGCACATACACATTGATCATAACAGATGCAAATGGATGCACCGATAGCGCCACGACGAATATAGTAATCAATCCATTGCCGGTGGTTACGCCGTCAAGCAACAGTCCGGTGTGTGAGGGACAAACATTGAATTTGACAGCAAATAGCATCAGTGGAGCCACCTACAGTTGGAGCGGTCCCGGAGGATTTACAAGCAGCAGTCAAAATCCAAGCATAAACAATGTGCCGGTATCTGCATCGGGCACCTATACGTTGACCATCACAGATGCGAACGGATGTAGCGATAGCGCCACGACGAATATAGTAATCAATCCATTGCCGGTGGTTACGCCGTCGAGCAACAGTCCGGTGTGTGAGGGGCAAACATTGAATTTGACGGCCAACAGCATCAGTGGGGCCACATACAGTTGGAGCGGACCCGGAGGATTTTCGAGCAACAGCCAAAATCCAAGCATCAACAACGTACCTGTGACAGCTTCAGGAAACTACACTCTCACGATAACTGATTTAAACGGTTGCTCAAATAGTTCTTCCATAAGCGTTACAATCAATCCATTACCATCATTCACTATTTCAGCAAATGATTCCAATTTATGTGTTGGCGATACTTTGCAATTGTTTGCAAGCAACAATACGTTGACATATTCTTGGTCAGGACCAAATTCATTTTCAAGTAATTTACAGAATCCTGTAATTAATAACATTACAACCTCAGCCAATGGAATGTACTATGTAGTGGCTACAGATGCCAATGGTTGTAGCAATGCAGATAGCATAAATATTAATGTTGCAACAAATCCAACAATTAGTTTAACATCTAACAGTCCTGTTTGTGAAAGAGAGCAACTTACAATTAATTTGACAACGGATAATGGTACATCTTTCTCTTGGAATGGACCAAATTCATTTTCCTCATCTCAAAAGGACGTTTCAATAAACAACATTGCTTTATCAGACAGTGGTATGTATTATGTTTCAGTAACGAACAATAATGGATGCAGTAGCTTAGACAGTATTTTTATTACGGTCAATCCGACCCCGGTGGCTGTTGCCATGGGTGATACCGTGATCAATCAAATATCTACTGCAACATTGTATGCATCAGGTGGAACATCATATGTCTGGGCGCCAACTAACGGCCTTTCATGTGCCAATTGCAGTATGGCTTTTGCTAAACCGGGAGAAACTACAGATTATTGTGTAACTGTGTCTAACAGCTATGGTTGTAGCGATACTGCCTGTGTCAGAGTAGTGGTGGAAATTGTTTGTGGCGAAGTGTTTGTACCAAATGTATTTAGCCCAAATGGTGATGGAGTGAATGATGTGATTCAGGTAATGAATCCTTGTTTAGAAACAATTGATTGGGAAATATACAATCGTTGGGGAGAAAAGGTATTTTCTACAGATGATCCTTCTGATGCATGGGATGGATCATACAAAGGGAAAGTGTTGAATGGAGAAGTTTATCATTACAGGTTGACTGCCAAGTTAACCAATGGTGAAACAGTTCAACAAAAAGGTACTATTACTATTGTAAAATAAATTAAAAAATATGAAAACTAGAAATTTAAAATTCGGCTACTTAATAAAGTTGATGCTTGTAGTTTCATACATGAATGCTCAAGACATTCATTTTTCCCAAGCAAATTTTTCAACAGCAAACATCAATCCGGCCTATGCTTGTTTGAATTTTTCACAAAATGCAGTGATATTGTATCGATCACAATGGCAAAGTATTAGCTTTCCATACAAGACTATGTATGCTTCATTTGATTCAAAATTAACCAGACCCAAATACAGAAGTAAGGGATATTTGGCCGGCGGATTAAGTTTTTTTAGTGACCAAGCAGGTGAAGTGAAAGTAAGCAACAATAATGTGGGGCTTTCATTGGCTTACTTTATTAAACTAAGCAAGTATTCAACTTTAGGTGCAGCAATATTGACAAGATACAATCAAAGAAGTATTAACTTTGATGCCGCCCGTTGGGGTACTCAATACAACGGATTACAATTTGATGCGGCCTTAAATTCATCCGAATTAGCCAATAACAACTCTATATCATTTGTTGATTTTGGCGGAGGAATTACATACGGCTTTAAAAAGACAGAAAAGTACTCCAGAGGTACAGAACAATTTTGGTTTAATTCCGGTCTCGCTGTTTATCATATCAACAAAAGTAAGTACGGTTTAATGTTTAAAGAAAATGACAGGCTATATCAAAGATACATATTTTTTGCCAACAGCGTCATCGGATTCTCAAGTAGTTATGTATATCTTGCTCCGTCAATTATGTATCAAATTCAAGGCCCTTCAAGTGAATTATTGGCAGGTTCATATTTGAAAATTCAAATTAGCGAAAAATCAACATTTACGAATGCACGACAAAATGCAGCTATAAGCCCGGGTATTTTTTACAGAAATAAAGATGCGATAATTTTTAAATTTTTGTTTGAATTTGGAAATTATTCCATTGGTTTTGCTTATGATTATAATGTGTCTCGATTTAATCTGGCCACCAGATCAAGAGGTGGTTTTGAAATTATGTTAAGATATGTGAATCCTTCTCCTTTCTCAGGTGGGATAAATCGGGCCAGAATATAAAACAAGGAAAAAGTGTTTCAATGCAGCCGGTA
>BPHE01000032.1 GCA_026003395.1 Vicingaceae bacterium | reverse complement strand
ACAAGCTAAACAATGATTTCTACACCTATCTATTGCAAAAAAGAAGTGAAGCTGCCGTGGCAAAAGCTGCCAATATTGCAAAAGCCCAGATACTTGAACCGGCCAGCCCATACACGGTTTCGTTTGTCGGTCCAAACAAATCGATGATATATATTAAAAGTATTGTAACGGCATTGATTATTCCTTTTGTGTTGATATTTTTCTTGTTTATTGCCAATAATAAAATTATCGACAAGTCAGATGTTGAGAGCAATACGACCATTCCGGTTATAGGAGTGGTGGGTCATTCACCAAAGTCGACCAATACGGTGGTGTTTGATCATCCTAAATCGCTCATCTCCGAAGCATTCCGGATGATTCGTACCAATCTTGTTTATTTGACTCACGGCAAAGAAAACCCGGTGATATTGGTTACTTCAACCATATCGGGAGAAGGAAAAACATTTAGCAGCATCAACCTTGCCTCCGTTTATGCTTTGTTGGGCAAAAAAACATTGTTGATCGGTGCAGATATGCGCAAACCCAAAATTTATGACGATTTCAAACTCTCTAATGAGGTGGGCCTAAGCAACCTTTTGGTTGAAGAAAGAAATCCGGATGAGGCAATACAACCTACCAGGTTTCAAAACCTGTTTGTATTGCTATCCGGTCCTACACCACCAAATCCGGCCGAATTGCTGGGTTCGGAGAAAATGGATCATTTGATGAAAATGTTGAAAGACCAGTTTGAAGTGATTATTTTTGATTCAGCTCCTTATGGATTGGTGGCAGACGCTATGGTTCTCAGCCGTTTTGCAGATGTGGTGGTATATTTGGTCAGACAAAACTATTCCAAGAAGCAGTTTGTCAAGCAACTCCAATCCGATTATGAAGAAGATAAAATAAAAAATGTAGGCATTGTCATCAACGACGTCCGATTACCCGGCATTATTTACGGTAAATATGGATATGGTTATGGATATGGATATGGATATGGTTACGGATATGGCTATGGGTACGGATATTACTCTGAAGACAGTGAAGATGCTAAAAGAAAAGGGTTGTTTTCAAAAATTTTCAGATGAATTATAGAAAATTAGCCGTTCATAATTTTATATGGATATTTACTTCCTCAACGTTATCGAAAATTCTTCACTTCATAACCTATATTTTGTTAGCAAGATTGTTAAATCCAAAAGATTTTGGGATAGTGTCCTTGACAGCTGTTTTTGTTGATTTGGCAGATACAATTAAGGATGCCGGAATAGGACAATCATTAATTAGAAAAAGAGAAGCAACATATGATGATTTTAATTCTATCTTTTTTTATAATCTTTTTGTTGGATTAATATTATATTCTTCGATTTTTTTGTTAGCTCCATATATTGAAAAATTTTATGAATTAGATGATTTTGCAGAAGTTATAAGAGTTCTAGGGGTGACATTAATTTTAAATTCTTTTGGGTATATATCTCGATTAAAGATGACAAAAGATTTAGAATTTAAAAAGCAATTTAAAATAGGGATTCCTTCGCTGATCACTTCCAGTATTTTGGGAATAACTCTGGCATTTCTGAATTTTGGATATTGGAGCTTGGTATTTATGCGTTTGTTCAAAGATTTAATGAATGTAATACTTTATAATTACAATTATACATGGAGGCCGTCTTTTCAAATTAATTTAAAAATTCTTAAAGAACATATTATATTCGGATCAAAATTACTAATATCAGCGATGGTAAATCATTTGTTTACAAATCTATACGTGTTTGTAATTTCCAAAATTTATAACACAGCTATTTTAGGATTATTTAATAATGCAGATAATTTTAGAAAATTATTTACAAATCAAATTATGGTTTCTATGAATCAGTTGACATTGCCACTATTTTCAAAAATTGATAATAATTTAGAATTAAAAAATATTTATCGAAAATTAACCATTATATCTTTCACCTTAATATGTCCTTTAATGTTTTTTTTTTCCATTAACTCTGATTATCTTTATTTAATTTTATTTGGTGAAAAATGGATGTTTTCATCAAAAATATTTAAAATCCTAATATTTGCAGAATTGTTTCGAATATTGACATCTTATGGAATTAATCTTATGATTGTAAAGAATCATGCGGACTTGGTACTTAAAATAACAATCTTTAGACGTCTTTTTTTTGTTATAATTCTATTTATGACTATTTATTGGGGGGTGATTCAATTGGCATGGGGTATTGTCATTTCCGAAATTCTTTCATATTTTACTATTTCTTATTATTACAATAAATTAATAAATTATACTTTTAAAGAATTAATTCAAGATTATTCTCCTATTATTTTAATTAGCATAATAGCGTTTTTTTTTACATACGCCGCTAATAAAATTCCGGGTATTGAATTGATGGATAAATATGCCATTTTAATTTTAAATGGTATTATATTCATAACAATTTATTTGGTTCTTTTAATATTATTTTTGCATGAAGTTTGGGAATGGTTGAAAAATATAAAAAATGATTTGGTTGACATTAAAAAATATAAATAAATGAAGAATAATTTTTATGGCCAGCATGGCGAAGATTTTATTATCTATAAGTTATTGGGTGAAAAATCGTATGGTTTTTACGTGGAGGTAGGATGTATTGACGGACTTAGGTTCAGCAACTCATATTTTTTTGAAAAAAATGGATGGAAAGGCATTTGCATAGAAGCACATAATGATTACATACCATTAATAAGAAGAAATAGACCTGAAAGTATTGTTGAACATTGTGCGATATCAGATTTTGATGCCGAAGAAATAGAATTTTATGCAAATTCAAGAGGAAGTTTGAGTACATTGGATAAAAACCAGGAAGAAAATTTTAGAAAGAAACAACCGGAGTATTTTGAAGGATTTACAATACAAAAAGTACCGGTAAGAAAACTTGATACAATACTTTCAAAATATAGCCCGGAAAAAATTGATTTTATTTCCATAGATATTGAAGGACATGAAATAAATGCCTTAAAAGGCATAAATCTTAAAAAGTTCAGGCCTGATATTTTTATTATAGAATGTGATTCGTTGGAAAATGAAAAATTGATAAACAAATTACTTAAACCTCACAATTATAAATTATTTTGCAGACATTTTAATAATCTTTTTTATGTACAAGAGTATATTTTTAAAAATAAAAAAATACAATTATTATATGGTATTCATAATATTCGATTAGTTCATACGGTCCATCCTTTAGACGAGAAAAATAATGAAAAAGAGGTTATTCATGAATCATATACATTAGAAATAAAAAAACCGCTTGACGTCAATTTTTTAATATTAATGCAAAAATTTAAAATAGTTAAGAAATTAATAAAAAAAATTTTAGAAAAAATAAAAATTCAGATCAAACGCATGGTGGGTTTGCCGATAAAAAAACTATATAAAAAAAATGACCCGATTGTAATTAAAACATTAAATGATAAACATTTTCCTTATTTAATATCATTTCCAAGAACCGGTAGCCATTGGTTGAGAAATATTATTGAGTTGTATTTTAAGAAACCATTACTTTTAAGAAGTTTTTATTATGGATACAAAAAAGATTTTTTATTATATCATACACATGATTTAATAGATGATTATAATTTGGATAATGTTGAATGTCAAAGATGCATTTATTTATATAGAGATTTTCCTGAGACCGTATATTCTTATTTGACTTATTTGCATTTAGATCCGTTTGATGATAAAAACATAGAAAAGATAACATTGTTATATGCTAAGCATTTGAAAAAGTGGCTTATTGATAAATCTATACCTGAGAAACTTGTCATTAAATATGAAGAATTGAAAAAGAAACCAGAAAAAGAATTTGAGAAAATTTGCAAATTCTTTGGTACATCAATAGATGTAAAAAAACTCAATAAAATTTTAAAAAGAATCGATTATAAAACAGTTAAAAAATCCACCCAGGATTCCAGGGTAGTTAACTTAAATCAAGAATATAAATCCGGAAGAAAGGAATTTATAAAATTAAAATCGGATTTTATAAATTCATTGATACAAAAAAATTATCCTGAACTTTTAAGATATTTTTAAACGATTTAGAATGGAAAAAATAAAGGTAGGTATATACAAATCCTGGGATGAACCGAATTTATTAATTCAGTCGGAGCAATTATATTCAAAAAATGTTGGAAGATGGAAAAATATGATTTTTACTTATGACCTATCAGAGCCATTGGATGTTATAGTATTTCTGTCCCCTCCGGAAGATGATTTTGTTATTTCTTGCCGTAAAAATTCCCGTTTATTTATTTTTATGGAACCACCCATTGAAAGATACAATTTTATAAAGAAATTAATACCCTATTTTGATTATATGATTGGTCCATTTAATTTTAAAAATGATAAATGTTGTTACTCCCATGGCTTTTTACCATGGTGGACCGGAAAATCATACAATTTTCTAAAAAGTGTCGATTATAAAACAATAAAATCAAAAAAAATGGATAGAATTATTGCGGTGGTTTCAAAAGATATAGTTTTTAAAGAGCAGTTGTTAAGAAAAAATTTTATAGACTTTTTATTGTCTAAAAATCAAGTGCCAATTGATTTATTCGGGAATGGTTATTCATTTTTGCCTGTAAAATATGATAAAGAAGTGGAATATAAATATTCTTTAGCCATTGAGAATGTCTCAACAACTAATTATTGGACTGAAAAGATTTCAGATGCATTTTTGGCGTTTAATATGCCTTTGTATTACGGTGCAAAAAACATTTCTCAATATTTCCCATTAGATTCATTTATTCAGCTTGATCTTTCGGATTTTGAACTATCAAAAAAAACAATTCTTAATGCAATAAAAGAAGATATTTACTCTGCAAATTTTGAATATATCGTTGAAGCACGTAATTTGATATTAGAAAAATATAACATTATTCCTTATCTTTATAACTTCATAACTGACAATTTGCCTGATATTAAGAAAAGAAAAATAGTATCATATTCGTTTAAAAAAGTATCTTGGAAACAGGAAGGTAATATAGTAAGGAGAATAGTAAATTATTTAAAAAAAATTTAAAATGAGTATTCCTAAGGTCAGTGTGATTTTACCGGTATATAATGCTGAAAAATACATTGAAGAAGCAATTAAGAGCATTCTAAATCAAAAGTATACAGATTTTGAGCTAATTGTGATAAATGACGGCTCCACTGACAGTTCAAAAGAAATAATAAGTAAAATAAAAGATGAACGCATAGTTTATGTACAAAATGACACCAATCAAGGTTTAGTTTATACGCTTAATAAAGGATTGTCACTTGCCAAAGGGAAATACATAGCAAGAATGGATGCAGATGACATTTCATTGCCCGATAGATTGCATTTGCAAGTCAATTTTTTGGAAAAAAATCATGAAATAGGTATTGTAGGTACCAATATTATATTGTTTGGTAATAATTGCAAAAAAAAAATTGTATATGCTAAAAACCATGAAGATATTTTTGCACGGTCTTTACTCAAAGCTCCGTTTTGCCATGCTTCTTGTATGTTTAGAAGAAAAGTTTTTAAAGATTTTGGAATTAAATATGAAGATTTTCTTCATGCAGAGGATTTTATGTTATGGCTAAGAATTTTAAAAGTTACAAAAGGATATAACCTGCAGCAATTTTTATACAAGGTCAGAAATAATCAATCTTCAGTATCAAATCAGTATAGGTCCCAACAAATACAGTCGGGAATAAAAGCAGTATTATATGCTATTGAAAATTTTCTGAAGCTTTCATTAGATGAGAATGAGAAACAAATATTATATAAGACATTTTTTGATCAAGTATATGATTTCAATCATAATGAAATAAAACAATTCATATTTTTATATACTAAAATTATCAATGCGAATAACACAGTTGGTTATTTCCCCGAAAGCAAATTTGCATTTTATATTAGTAGATATGTTTTTCATAAAATTAAGGCTCAATTAAATAACTATGCAATGAGAACTTTTATTAAATCCGAATTATATAACTATTATCAAGGTGGAATGCGTTTAAAAATCAAATATTTTTTCTATGAAAAATTTTCAAAAAGAAACATATTGGAATGAAAGATTTAAAAAAGAGTATTCATTAAGGGGGGTTGGAGATATTTCATTTGATGTAAATTTCAACAATATTTTGTATCAGATTAGATCATTTGTCTTTAAATTGATATTAAAAAAATTAAAATTAGAAAATAAGGATATTAAAATACTTGACATTGGATCAGGTACCGGTTTTTATGTCAAGCATTGGTTAGAACTGGGTTATAAAAATGTTGTTTCGTCAGATATCAGTGATGTTGCTGTAGAAAATTTAAAAAAAAATTTTTCATCTATAAAAGTTATTAAATTTGATATAACTGAAAAAAAATTACCATTTGATCAATCTGAAAGATTTGATGTAATTAGTGTAATAGATGTTTTATTTCATATTGTAGATGAAAATGAATACATAAATGCAATTCAAAATATTTCTAAGTTGTTGAAACCCGGAGGTTATTTAATTGCTTCTGAGAACTTTCTGACAAGAAAAGTTCATTTTCAAACTAAACATCAAGCTTTTAGGAGTAAAGAGAAAATTTTGAAAGTTTTTGAAGACAATTTATTGTTTCCTGTTTTGTCTAAACCAATGTTTGTGATTTTATATGACCCGATAAATGGAAATAAGTGGAATTTTTTTATATGGCATCAAATTAAAAGAATCTATCGTTTTAAAATGTATTTTTTATTAAAATATTGTTTAATGCCAATTGAGAAGCTTCTTATTATCTTGAAAAAGAATGGTCCGTCAACCGAATTTTATGTTTTAAAAAAAAATGAAAAAATTATATAAAAAATTTATCTTAGGTTATTTCTGACTTATGAAAATTCTTTTGATTACATCCGAAGAATTCTTACCCGCCGATAGGCCTTTGGCCGGGATTTTTCAAAAAGATCAGGCATTGGCTCTTAAAAATGCCGGACACGATGTGGTTGTTTGTGAAGGAAAGGTGGAGTTTTCATTGTCCGGTCTTATCAGAAAAGCATTTTTTGGCAAAAATATCACAGCCGCTTATAAAAAAATCTCGGTCAAAAAGGCCTGGTCATTGATATTGCAATGGATTTTGGGAAAAAATGAAAAAATAAATTACGGGCATAGACATGGATTTGATGTAATAAGTTTTTCTTTTATCCCCTTCAATAACCCGGACCCCGGATATTCGCTAAAATTTTACCAAAAAACCGGCATGAAGGCGCTGCTGGGATATTTTAACAAAAATTCCATGCCGGATATAGTGCATGCCCATAATGTGTATTGGGCTGCCGCTCTTGCCAATGAATTTTCTGCTCAAACCCGTGTGCCTTATTTGATTACGGAGCATTCAAGTATAGTTGCCAAACAAGCACTGCATAAATCATTAGAAGCACCTTGCAAAAAATATTATGAAGAGGCAGGTGCGGTGGTGGTTGTTTCGAAAAGCTTAAAAGATGCGGTCAAAAAATATGCAGAAAGAGCAAAAATAGAGGTGTTGCCCAATGTGTTGCCTTTGGAATTTGAAAAAATGGCCAAAAACATTCAAGACAGTCCTCTTGTAACGAAACGGTCAACTATTGCTTTTGTGAATGTAGCCGGTTTGCTGCCTGTCAAAGCCCATGACCGATTGTTGCAGGCATTTGCCATTGTCTACCATACAAATAAAAATGTCTCTTTGACCATCATTGGCGATGGTCCTGAAAAAGTGAAGCTACACGGCATAGCCAAAGCACTCAAAATAGAACATGCGGTAGAGTTCAAAGGCAGTATGACAAGGGAAGAGATAGCACAAATATTGCCGGAATTTGATTATTTTGTTTTTTCAAGTGATGTCGAAACCTTCGGAGTAGCAGCTCTTGAAGCATTGTCGTTAGGGTTGCCTGTAGTTTCCACCCCATCGGGAGGCCCCGGGTTTTTTATCAACGAAAGCAATGGCATTATATCTGAAGATTTTTCGCCATTCTCGTTGGCCAAAGCCATGCAGGAAGCCATGACCCGGCAATGGGACAAAAAACAAATCAGTCAAAAATGTATAGATCAATTTGGAGAAAAAGCATTTGTGCAAAAAATTGAAAAATTATACGGATCATTGATAAATCAAAACAGAAAATGAAAAATAACGGTTGGTTTATCTATAAACCAATGTGATAAAAGAAATTGTGTAATTGTTGTATATTTACGCCAAAATTTCCGGAATTTTATATTTAAAACAACGTGTTCAGAGAAAAGAAAATATTGGTATTGGCGCCGCATACCGATGACGGAGAATTTGGATGTGGAGCAACAATCAATCGTCTTATAGAAGAAGGCAATGAGGTGTATTGTGCCGCATTTTCTGCTTGCCGACAGTCGGTTCTTCCTCAATTTCCCCCGGATATTTTAATCACGGAAATAAAAGCAGCATCAAAAATTTTGGGAATCTTGCCCGAACGCCTGTTTTTATATGATTATGAAGTAAGGACATTTAATTATCGCCGTCAAGAAATTTTACAAAACATGATAGATTTACGTGAAAAAATACAACCCCACATCGTATTGATGCCTTCCATGAATGACATTCATCAAGACCATCATACCATTGCACAAGAAGGATTAAGAGCATTTAAATATTCGGCAATATTGTGTTATGAAATGCCTTGGAACAACATCACCTTTTCTACAACGGCTTTTGTGCCTGTTCAAGATAAGCATATCGAAAAAAAAATACAAGCCATAAAAGAGTATAAATCCCAGCAACACCGTTCTTATTCCGGTGACGAATTTATTCGTTCGTGGGCAAGAATGCGCGGTGAACAAATAAAACAAAAATATGCCGAGGCCTTTGAAGTGCTTAGGTGGATAATTTAAATTATCATGCCTCTTATTAAAGAAATATTGGAAAAAATAGAATACACGGAGTTTGCCGGAGATGCCGGGGTAATCATAAATGAATTGATTCCATTGGATGAAAACAACATGCGTCAAGATGTGTTGTTTTGGTGTAATGAAAAAAATATCGACAAGTTAAAAGAACTAAGAGCCGGAACGGTCATTCTTCCATTGAGTGCAAAAGATAAAATTAAAATTCAGCCACAAGTGAATTATATCTTTTGTCATCAGCCACGTTTATCATTCATGCACGTTCTTAAAGAATTTTTTGCCCCTTCAAAATCAACAAACACCGGATCAAACAATATCATACACCCAAGTGTAAAGATGGGGAAAAACGTTATCTTGGGAGAATATAATGTGATAGAAGAAAATTGTATCATAGGAGATAATGTAGTGATTGGACACAACAATGTGATCGGATGGGGTACGGTGATTGAAAACAATGTGGTGATAGGTTCTAACAATACCATAGGTGGGGACGGCTTTGGTTATGAAAAAAACAAACAAGGCAAGTATGAAAAAATTCCACATATCGGAAATGTGGTTATCCGTAAAAATGTTGAAATTGGTAACAACAATTGTATAGACCGTGCAGTGCTGGGTTCAACGGTTTTGGGGGAAAATGTAAAAGTGGATAATCTTGTACATATAGCCCATGGAGTGCAAATTGAAGAAAACAGTTTGGTCATCGCTCATGCCATGATAGGGGGAAGTGCCCAAATCGGAAAAAATGTGTGGATTGCACCCGGTGCACTCATAATCAATAAAGGAAAAATAGAGGATAATGCTTTGATAGGTATGGGGGCAGTAGTGATTAAGAATGTCGGGAAAAATCAAGTTGTTGCCGGTAATCCTGCCAAATTTTTGAAAAATTTAGATGATGATTCAGGAACATAATCCGTACTTATAACAAATTAGATGTTGACTTGAAAAACAAATT
>BPHE01000031.1 GCA_026003395.1 Vicingaceae bacterium | reverse complement strand
CACCTTTTGAATATTTAAGCTGCGAAATTAAAAAAAACTTTTGTGCTTTTGATTATTTAAAGAGTTGGCGGTTGTCATATAGTGCTTTTTTGGTCAGGTCTTTCAAGATATCGGTAGAACGCATGATCATATCGGGTGTGGAAGGAAACGGCAACAATTGTCCCCCAAGAGTTTTTTTGGTTTGATCGCTTAAAGCATTGATATCGCCTGAAACCACTCTTGTAAAATAATTCTCGAAAAAAGCATCGGCTTTGACAGGTACTCTTGTCAACAACTGGTTGTCATACGAGCTGTAAATTTCCAAATTGCCCGAAACAGTCACGGCTTTCTTTTGTTCGGTTCTCATAACCGTGCAAGTTATGGTCTTATATTTTGGCACTTTGATATCGTTACCCAAAGAATCTTTTTTCACATTTCCTTTTTCATCCAACACATACTCAAAGCCATCTTGTACTTTTTTAGATTCGGTCAAAGGCGTTTCTTTGATGAGATCGGGGCCAATGATGATATTGTTGATGTTTAATACAGCGTAGTAGTCATAATATTTGTTTGTGTCAGGATAATTGTCAAAATTTACCCATTCAAAATTCAAATCCTTGGTTGTGATTTTACTTACCTCTTCCCAAAATCCTTTTGGTAGCACCATTTGAGAATTATTCTCAAGTTTCAATAAAACATTGCTTGTACCCAAAAAACGTGCCTCATTGAGTTTTTGGTCAATATCTTTATAATTGGGCATAAGTTGTTTTACATTCATAAATTCGGCATAAGCTTCGCGGGCTGCCTGACGTGTATTTTGCTGCATCAATTGCACCCCACGAGCATAGGAGTATTCCAAGCCAATCACAGAAGACACATTACATTATTTTCAGGACTGGATCTATCTGCTTACAAACAAATTGCAAAGCGAATTGAACCGTTGGATAGTGCAAAAAAAATTGGCACAAACACACACTCTCACCAAAACATTGCTTAACTCGGTCGATGCAGGATTTCTATTGCTCGACGAAAATAAAAAAAACATTATTTCAAACAATGCCTTTAAAACTTTCTCGGGCTTAATAGCAAACGATGATTTGAACATATTTTCCGGTGAATTTTATTTAAAATTAAGAAATTCCGTTCGTTTCAAGCAACTAAAAAAAATCATCGATACATCTCCTGCAAACAAAAAAATCAAATCGGTCAGCATTGAGATCCCGACTAAAGAAAACAGAAATCTAAAATTTCTTTTTAAAGTTTATCCTTACAATGAACAATTGTCCGGAACCCTGATTGAAATTATAAGGCAAGACGAGAAAGAGTGGCTTCAAATGCAAATGGAAATTAGCCAAAAATTGTTGAAATTTATATTCAGCCAGACCGATACGATTCTTTTTATTTTTGATAACAAGGGCCGAATAACCGAATGGCAATTTCCACAATCCAAAATACCCGGAAAAAAATTATTGTCAAGATATAAAACCATTTTTGATTTGTTAAGTATTGAAGAACAAGTATCAAAAAAAGATATTCTTACCCACATCAAAAAAACTTCTGAAATTCATTTGCATGATGTGAAAAAGGAATTTTGGTTCAGAATAGAAGTTATACCCATCATAACAAACCCTACAAATAAAGAAACTAAATGGTATGGTGTGTTGTTTGATATTACGGATCAAAAGTTAAGCGAAAATATGCTGCAACAAGCGGTTATTCAGGCACAGGAAGAAGAAAAAAAACAACTGGCCATGGAGCTTCACGATAATTTGGGACAAATACTAGCTGCCGCAAACATACAGATATCTTTGCTTAATCAAAAACTTTCAAAGAAGGAAAATCAAAAGGAAGCAAAATATATTGAGCAATTGATCAAAACTGCCATTGATATAACAAGGAAAACCAGTCATCAATTGATGCCACAAGAATTGACCCATTTGCCTTTTGATCAAATTTTGCAAAACCTGGTAAAGATGTTTGATTCGCCTGATCTCAAAATTAAAATCAGCATTGGCAAATCAATTGTAGAATTAATTCAAGACAACCGGGTAAAATTAAATTTATACAGAATCATTCAGGAACTTTTGCATAACACCGTTAAGCACAGTGGAGCAAAAAAAGCAAATATAAAGCTGACGTCTGAGGATCATTTTTTAATTTTAGAATACAGCGACGATGGGAAGGGATTTGATATGAAAAATGCAAAAGAAGGGATTGGGTTGAAAAACATTCGTTTACGTAGTTTGTCGTTGGGGGGACACTTCAAGATAACCTCCGGTAGAGGCAAAGGTTTTCAATTCAGATTAATGTTTAACACAAAAACTTATAATTATGAACAAAATTAAAGTGTTGTTGGTAGATGACCATGCCATAGTGGCACAAGGATTAAAAAATCTCATTGAAGGTTTTGATTTTACCGGAAAAGTAGATCTATGTCACAATGGTAAAGAAGCAGTCAAAAAAGTTAAAGAAAATTCATACGACATTATTTTGATGGACGTGACCATGCCAGAGATGAACGGAATAGAAGCGACAGAAGCCATTCTTAAGATCAAACCAAATCAAAAAATTTTAGGTCTGAGTATGCATAGTGACGAATCCTTGATTGCCGAAATGATTCGCAAAGGTGCCAAGGGATATGTTTTAAAAGATTCGGAAATAAGCGAGATACAAGAAGGCATTCTCACGGTGATCAACGGGTCTACCTACCTTTCAAAAAAAGCATCAGAAGCTCTTATCAATATGATTAAAAAAACGGAAAGCAAAAGCAAAGAATCTGCAAATCACCCATTGACAAAACGAGAAATTGAAATATTAAGTTATATTTTGGAAGGATACACCAATAAAGAGATTGCCGAAAAATTAAATTTATCAAGCAGGACCATCGACGCCCACCGTCGAAATATACTGCAAAAAACAGGATGCAAAAACACGGCGGCATTAGTGAAATGGGCCCTTGACAATGAGTTGTTGAATTAATGCAGATGTTCACGGATATATTTTATACCTCCGTGTAAACGCATTTGTTTCTCAATCCAATATTTTCTCTGCCTGCTCGCAGACGATAACTTTGCAGGATTGCACCTAAGAGGAGAAGGTATACATGCCGCAAGTGCTGCTGCCTCGCTCTGATTTAGCATCTCCGGCGTTTTATGAAAATAGTGTTTTGCAGCTTCGTGAACTCCGTAAATACCCGGTCCGGTTTCGATGACATTAAGATAAACTTCCAATATACGTTTTTTGCTCCAAAAGATTTCTATCAATATTGTGAAATATGCTTCCAATCCTTTTCTCAGCCAATTGCGGGCCGGAAATAAAAACACATTTTTGGCCGTTTGTTGAGATATGGTGCTCCCCCCTTTTATGATCCGTTTTTTTCCGGTATTGCTTTCCCACGCCTTTTTTATGGATGCAAAATCAAAACCGAGATGATTAAAAAATTTTTGATCTTCTCCACATATCACAGCCAATGGAATGTGAGGGCTCATTTTGTCGATAGAAACCCATGTATAATGAATGGGATAATCATATTGAAAAGACCTTAAGATCATCAAATAAGTGACCGGGGGATTTACAAAGCGGTAAATCACTACCCAAAGAACAGAAATAAAATTAAACAACCAGAATGCCCATTTGAAATAACGTAAAACCAATTTTAACATGATTTTCCGAAATTATGGATTTATTTCACCGGATCCAACCCATATTTACGGGCATATTTTTCATATAGTCGGTACTGAAAATTTTCTGTTTCAATTGCTTTTCCACGGATATAAATATGAGTGATCTTGCTTGTACGCATATCCATCACATCTCCTTTTGAAATAAAGAATGTGGCACTTTTACCTTTTTCCAATGAGCCAAATTGTTGATCAATTCCCAAAATTCGGGCAGGAGTCAAGGTCAATGCTTTAATGGCGTCTTCATAAGGCAAGCCATATGCCGCTGCCGTGCCGGCCAAAAAAGGAAGATTACGCGTCTGCATGGCCTCCATGTCCCCTTCGTTTTGAAAACAAAATTCTACACCTGCTTGATATAACTTGTAGGGAATTTCAAAAGGCAGGTGCAAAGGATCGGAATCATTTTGCGGCAATTCATGAATACGTCGTAACACAACAGGAACTTTTTTATCTTTCAACAACCCGGTCACTTTCCAGCTTTCATAACCTCCCACAATCACCAATGGTATATTATATTTGCTCAATAATGTAACGGCATCGGTTATTTCATGGGCAAATTCTGCATGTACGAACAATTTTTTTTCACCGGTAAACAACCCACACATGGCTTCATACCGGAGATTTCTTTCTGTTTTGTCTTTTAAGGCACAATAAGCTTTGGCTTCTTCTATAAATTGAATAATTTTATCCACATTTTCTTGGTATTTTTCATTTTTCTTTACGGGACCAGGCTCAGCCCACCATCCGGTTCTATTAAAATACCGGGGCCAATTCAGATGAATTCCCACATCGGCTTTGACAAGTGCATCTTCCCAATTCCATCCGTCCAGTTGCATCACTGATGATGTCCCGCTGAAGATTCCGCCCCTTGGTGCAATTTCTGCCAGCAACACACCGTTGGTTCTGACAGTTTGTATGATTTTTGACTCAGCATTAAAAGCAATAGCTGTGCGGACATTTGGATTAAACGTTCCGGTTTCTGCAAAATCCCTGGTGGCTCTCACTGCATCAATTTCAGTCAATCCCAAAATGGTATTCATGGCAATAAAACCGGGATATACATGCGATCCTTCCACATCCAACACATCGGCTTGATAATGATTTTGAAAAGATCCCATTTGGCCGGTTTCAACAATCGTATCTCCTCTAAACACAATATATCCGTTATTGATCACCTGTCCGTTGCCAATATGAATGATGGCATTGGTAATGGCCTGATAGGATGATTGCAACTTTTGGGCTTGCATCAAAGTAAAACAACCTATGAAAATAAAAAGCAAGTATTTTTTGATTACTCTCATACATTCAATATTTTATTCAATTTCCATTGATTCACAATGATATAATATTTTTTTCTTTGGCTGATACGGAGCAGCTTTTTGATAGTCCTCACTTTGCTGCATTTTTTTAAGAATGCGCATTTTTTCTTTATCATCCCTTTGTTTCATCATAACTTCCTGATTGCTGTCGTAATACAACACCCCTTCAATAAAAGTTTTTTCTACTACGGAATATACCGACAGCGGATGTCCCGACCAAATGACCAAATCGGCGTCTTTGCCGGGCTTAATACTACCGGTGCGATGATCGATATGCAAGAGTTTGGCAGGGTTGAGCGTAATAGTTTTTAAAGCTTCCATCTCTGTCAAATTTCCATATTTGATGGTTTTGGCAGCCTCCTGGTTGAGACGTCTGGCCATTTCGGCATCATCAGAATTTATGGCTGTGACAACACCCATTCTTGTTAAAAGTGCGGCATTATAGGGAATGGCATCATTCACTTCAAACTTATATGCCCACCAATCAGAGAAAGTGGATGCACCCGCGCCATGTTTTTTGAGTTTGTCGGCTACCTTATATCCTTCCAGTACATGTGTAAAAGTATTGACTTTAAATCCCATTGAATCAGCCACATGCATCAACATGTTAATTTCTGATTGCACATAAGAATGACATGTAATAAATCTCTTTCCCTGAAGAATTTCAGCAATGGCTTCCAATTCCAAATCTACTCTGAAAGCCGGTACATCAATTTCAAGGCCATTTTTTTTCTTTTTGTTTGACAACGCCTTTTTATGCCTGCTCAATTGTTCTTTTGCCCGCATATATTCTTTGGCCCGAGTAAAATATTCGTAAAAAGTTTGTTCCACACCCATGCGCGTTTGCGGATAACGCACCGTTTGAAAATCACCCCAATTTGATTGCTTCACATTTTCTCCCAAAGCAAATTTTATGAAGCCCGGAGCATCCTCAATTTTCATTTCATCAGGCATCTTTCCCCATTTAAGTTTGATAATGGCCGATTGACCACCGATGGGATTTGCCGAACCATGCAAAAGTTGAGCAGCAACAACCCCTCCTGCCAACTGCCTGTAAATATTGATGTCGTCGGGATTAATTACATCTCCAATTCTAACTTCTGCACTGCTCGATTGTGTCCCTTCATTGACACCTTTACTAATGGCAATATGTGAATGCTCATCAATGATTCCGGGTGTAACGTGTTTGCCTTTTCCGTCAATCACCCAAAGATTTTCTTCCACAGGAAGATTAAAACCAATTTTTACAATTTTTCCATTTTGCACCAATATATCGGCATTGGATAAAGGTAAACTGTCCTCACAGGTCCAAATGGTAGCCCCTTTGATGATAAAATCGCGCATTTGGGGTAATGAATCATAACCATAATTGCCAAGTGGGAAATTTATGGATGGCAATTGGGAAAACAAGGAATCTTTATTTATTTGTTTTTTGCTGACTTTGGCAGAATCATTCGCCGGAAAAGACTTTTGCTTAATTGCCGACCAAGGAGTAACTTTTCCGTCGGGCAACCTTGCTTGCCCTTCCCAAATTTTACCATCCATTCGAATGACTGCCGTCAACAAAGCTACCCCTTTAATTAACGAATCGTGCTTTAACATAAATGAAATTCTGTCTGCGGTAATGTCGGGTTTAAAATCGATTTTTATGGTATCAACCTTTACTACTCCCCGCTCATCTTTATTTTTGGAGATCCAATACCATTTGCCGGACCATTGGTTGTTTTCAAACTTTAATTCTCCTGCATGTTGCTGTTCATTTAAATTAAAGCGATATTCACCTGCCAGATATGCATTCTCCGGCCGCGGTTCGATGACAAATCTTTTTCCTCCAACCCAGTTTTCGTAAATTTTGGCATCTTTTTCAAAAATATTTTCGTCCGATATGATAAAGTTTGCCAATTTTCCGGGTGTCAATGTCCCCAATTTGTCACCTGCGCCAAACCATTTGGCCGGAACGGTGGTGAGTGCGGCTAAAGCAGCCGAATCACTTAATCCGGAATTAACTGCTTTACGCAAATTTTTCAAAAAGTCATCCTTCTTCACGAGCTTATGTAAGGTGAATGCAAATTCAATCCCATAGCTTTCCAACAATGCAGGATTAAAAGAAGCTAATTCCCAATGCTTGAGATCGGCCAAATCTACTTTATCCAATTCATATGGATCATTAATTTTGAAAGGTTCGGGAAAGTTTAAAGGCAGGATTAATTTGACCCCGAATTTTTTTAACTCTTTCAACCTTTGATATTCATCACCCGACCCACAATAGATTGCATTTAAAGAAAATTCTTTGGCAATTTTTTCGGATCTGAAAATTTCCCATTTATTATCGGCCTCAAACACTGCCGGCAAATGCAAATAGCGGTTCAATTGATCCAATGAATAATTGTATTCTTTGATGTCATTTGTATTTTTATACCATTGGGCATCATATAGAGTTTGCCTGATCAATGCAATACTACCCATTTGAGAGGAAGGATAATCTTGAGAAGATGAACCTTTTTTAAAAGAAAAATGCAAGGAAGCATGTGGATTGACTATTAATTTGTTTTCCGGTCTTTCGCCCAACAAAACAAAAGCAGAAGTGCCTCTAATGATGCCATCTTGTTGATGTGTCACCACAGAACCAAAACCATATTTACGCAATGATTCTGCTGTTTTTTCTTCGGCAACAAAAATTTCAACAGCATGCGTTTCGGGCTTCACTGCTTCATTCCAATTATATGGCCCTTTTTTGTCGCTAATCATTTGAGGATAAAAACGTGGCTTGTCTTCTTTTTTCACCTCCGGCATCCCCCATTGAGAATAAGGGTCAATAAATGAGGGATAAATATGATATCCTTGCAGATCATATACGACGGAACCTTCCGGTATCTCTTTGGCAGGTCCGGCATAAATGATTTTTTCTTGCCGGACAATCAACATTCCGTTATTCACAGTGCTGCCGGGAGAGGTATGCAATACAGCATTTTTAAATACCGTATAATATTCTTTCGGTTCTTTGGGACCATTGACCGGAAAAGTCACCTGTGACCGGACAATTTGCCAGAAGAAGAACGAACAACACAAAATGGCACTCAGTTTTTTCATACCCAATATTAATTCCCGGACAAAACTAATGAAACAAAATCAGTTGGATGATGAAATTTGAAATTTTCAGTATAAAATTTAAATTTGGTAAATTATGCGTATTTCGACACAAACTCCACAAAGAAAAAATAATTATGATATCCTGATTATACTTTATAATCTAAGTATCATTAACCTATTTGGACAAAAGAAATTATCATAAAAATTTTGCAATGAAGGTATAATTTTTTAAAAATATGTCCATTTTTAAAAGAAAAAATGAGATATTTGCCATCTCAAAATGGGGGATTAGCTCAGCTGGCTAGAGCGCTTGCATGGCATGCAAGAGGTCACCGGTTCGAATCCGGTATCCTCCACCAAGGCAGAGATTTTTAAAAAGTTCTTTATTTGTTTTTATAACGGATACTTTTTAAAAAAAGATATTTGAAAAATTAAAAAAATTCGTAATATTGCATCCCGTAAAAATTCCTCGGTAGCTCAGTCGGTTAGAGCATCTGACTGTTAATCAGAGGGTCGCTGGTTCGAGCCCAGCCCGAGGAGCAAGCCCCACAAAGTGGGGCTTTTTTGTTTTCCTGCCCCTTTGTTAAAATTTTTCTGAATCCGCCATCGGATACTTTCATTATTACGCTGTTGTTAACAATATTCATTTCGGTTTCATTTTGATAAAAACCTGAAATTTAATCCCTAAAATTGCAAAGAAAATTTTTTCCTGTATTTCCGACAGATTATAGGCATTAAAACCATAACAACGATTCGTAAGAATTAAACAAAATTTAAGAATTATGAACCTGCGATTGATTGAAATCATTTTACCCGGAGAAAATGCTACCAGAATCATCGACCAATTGAAAAATGAAGAAATTTTGGATTATTGGCGGGAAGAGGTTTTTAAGGACGAAGTTATCATCAAAGTACTTTTAGATGCCAACAAGACAGAATCGTTGATGGATAAACTTGAAAAAAAATTTTCAAATGACAAACGTTTCAGAATGGTATCTATAGAAGTGAAAACCACGATACCGCGACCTGACGATCCTGAGAATAGCACCAAACAAAACATTGGGAGGTTGCGTGTCAGCCGTGACGAGCTTTATACTTCTGCTTCAAATTCGGTTGAACTTAATTATGTATATTTCATCATGATAGTATTGTCCACCGTAATCGCAGCCATTGGACTTTATAAAAACAGCGTGGCATTAATCATAGGTTCTATGGTAATAGCCCCTTTACTTTCACCAAACATTGCCATATCATTGGCTACAGTTATCGGAGATTATGAATTGGAGAAAAAAGGATTTATTGCTTTCTTTCTTGGCGCAGGGCTTTCATTGGTTTTATCTATATTACTTGGATTGATTTTCCCTCTGGATTTGCAATTTGAAGAAGTTAAGTCAAGAACTTCATTAAACTATCCGGATTTGATAGTGGCCATTGCTTCCGGAGTAGCCGGCACACTGGCTTTTACTACCGGTGAAATGATGGGAGTGGTAGGAGTAATGGTGGCTATTGCGCTTTTGCCACCATTGGTGAACGCCGGAATGTTATTAGGCAATGGGCATTGGTTGTCTTCATTGGGCAGTTTCTTGTTGTTTACAGCCAATTTTGCCAGTTTGAACCTCGCCGGTGTCCTAACATTTTTGTTACAAGGAGTAAGATCGGGCAATTGGTGGGAAGAGAAAAAAGCACGTAAACACCGCAAAAAAGTGATCATTTTATGGATCATTTTAATTCTGCTACTTGCCATTGCAATTTTTTGGAAAATTAATCCAAAGTAATTGATTAGAAATTGACGATGATTTCTCATTTTATGTATCTTAAATCTTTTTGCCGTTTTCTATTTGTTTAAGAAATAAAACAGATTACAAATAGTTCATTTTTTGCCTTTGTGTATATTTACGGCAAATTTTTAATCAATCATTTTCAAAATCTATATTATGGCTAGATTTCCCAAAATAGACAAAGAGTTGTTTATTCACAATCGGAAGTTGCTTATCGAAAATTTATTGCCTAAAAGCATTGCCATTGTTCATTCCAATGATATTTACCCCACAAATGCCGATGGTACCATGCCTTTTAAACAAAACTCCAATTTATTGTGGCTTTGTGGAATAGACCA
>BPHE01000030.1 GCA_026003395.1 Vicingaceae bacterium | reverse complement strand
ATGTTATTTTCTCTGTGTTTTAGGCCGCTCTCCGTTGTGAGGTTTATATTTAATGAAAAAAATTTTGCATTTTTTAACTTTTGATTTATTTTCGCTAGGTGAATGAGTTAAATTCAAGCATATGAAAATTTCGTTTAGCGCATTGGCTCTTGTGCTTTTCATCAATTTAACCGCACAGCAATTTCAATGGCTGGATGACTGGCAAGGAAATTCTCCTCTCTATCTTGAAGATTTTCAAGTGGAAAACAATCAAAAAATTTGGTTTTGCGGCACTTTTAACGATACGCTCTTTTATAGAAACGATACGTTAATAAGTCCTGTGGGCAGTATACCAGGTTCTTACAGTGAGGGGTTTTATGGATACTTCGACCCTAACGGGCAAATTAATTTCTGGCAATTGATCAGAGGAACTCATAATGTCCGTCTCGACAGGGTGAAATTTTCAGGCATGCAAATGGTTTTTTTTGGTTCGTATGAAGATCAACTTTATACACAAAATGACACGCTGAATGCAGATCCGGGTTCACCTCCTCTCAACGAGCACGGGTTTGTATATTTTACAGATTTGCAAGGAAACGCCATAAACGCATCAATACTTGGCAATGCCGTATATTTCAGGATTGCGGACGTTGACATGGATACATTGGGCAATTTTTACGTTTTGGCTACTTTTCAAGATGAAATTTACTTGATGAACCAATTGAATGTTGTACAAGGGTACAATTTAATAGTGATGAAAGTGAATCAATCCGGCAGCATTGTTGATTATACCATCATGGGACCGACTGGTATATTTTCAAACGCCAAAAGGTCGTCGATTGAGGTCACGCTTGACGGGCAGAAAATATTTGTAGCTTCCGATGTCAAAGACAGCATAAAGATAGGCAACACATGGATTTATGGCAATGGAATTAATCCGGTGGCTTTCATCGCAACGTTCGACAATCAACTCAATCCGGTCAATTACAAGATTTTAAATAGCAAACATTCTTTTGTCAATGATTTGCATTTGATTGGAAACTTGTTATATTTTACGGGATATGCCGATGATTCTTTAATTTATGACACTTTTCAACTTCAATTTTCTAATACCCGGGCATTTCTTGGTAAATCCGATTTTGCTTTGAACCTGCAAAAAATGATCTTTGATCAGCAGGGAAGTTCATCATCCCGGGGGATCAAAATAGAAAACGATCTTCACGGAAACCTCTATTGGGCGTATCTGGACCACGATACTTTGATGTTTCTTGGCCAAATGTCTACTTCTAACAATTTGGTAGCCGGTATCATCAAAATCACCGGAGACACATTGATGCGTTACAACCGCCGGTTAGTTTATCCACCGGCCGGGGGCGAACTTTTGTTTCATGACCTGTCGGTAGATACAGTCGGTGATGTATATTTCTGCGGCAAATTTTTTGGGCAATTGACATCAGATACCTTAATCAAAAGCATTCAAAGCAATCAATTAGATCCCTTCTCGGGGAAGATTGATTGCACGCCATTGATATCATTGGCAATTGTCGATTCTATGTTTTGCAGTGGGGAAATTTTACAATGGAATTTCAATTTCAACCAACAGTTTTATCAATTGTATGTCGATCAACAACCTGCAAACAACCCTGTAAACATTACCCAGGCCGGAACATACGAAATTCTGCTTGAGGATGAAAACGGTTGCCGTACGCAATCAAATTATTTTCAGGCCATTCAGTATCCTCTGGTGGATTATCAGATTACAGCGGGTTGCGATACGGTATTTTTTCAAAGCAATGGTAACGTCAGTTTGGAAATTTTCCAGAATGGCCAGTTTTTGCAGTCGGGCAGCGACACAATGGTTTTAAAACCCGGGGAGTATGTTGTTTTAATGACAGACTCGAACAGGTGTGAATATACAGACACAATCGTTGTGCAGCAGGGAGAACCTTTGGTGATTCTTCATACGTGCGACTCTCTAACCACAGAAGGTGGCGATACGGTGATTTGGTATTTTAATGGTGTTCCGGTGGATACGGCCGTATATCTCATTGCGGAAACAAGCGGGCAATATACTGCTGTGCCGTTT
Source organism: Vicingaceae bacterium (assembly GCA_026003395.1). Taxonomy (NCBI): domain Bacteria; kingdom Pseudomonadati; phylum Bacteroidota; class Flavobacteriia; order Flavobacteriales; family Vicingaceae; species Vicingaceae bacterium. The sequence continues at coordinate 9,338 of BPHE01000030.1, read as the reverse complement.
AAAAATCCTTGCCGCGGCAGTGGAGAGATTTTATTGGATGTGTTGAGAATGGGATATGTCAAACCATTGGCAAATCCTGCAGATGAAGTGCTTAAGATAAAATATTCCTTGACGCGGCAATCGATGTGGCATATTACGGATCTGTCAGGAAACAAGGTTTTGTCGGGGATGGTTTCTCCCACCGACAATGGGAAATGTGGGCAAGACGGTGTATTGGAGATTCCTTTGGAACGATTGCCGGCAGGGTTTTACATTTTTACCCTGGATCAGTCCTCGGGAAACTTGCATTTGAAATTTGTCAAACAATGAGGTATGAAAAGATTGTATGTTTTGATATTATTCATTCTATCGCATTTTCCTGCGCATACACAGAAAATAAAAGGTGAAATATCGGCGGGTACAGATTATTATTTTTTATCCGACACTGCTTTGATTCAATTCCGTTATCCTGCCATACAATTTTTTACTTCCGGTAGGATAAGAACGGATGTGGGAGGATTGCCATTTGAGGCGGGCTGGCATGTATCGAATCTGCCACCGAATGTCAACAAAAACCTTCTGTATCCTTCTATGTTTTATGTTCATTATGATGCAGCCCTTTTCAGAAAAAATTTATCACAACGCTACAAGAACTATTTGCTTGAAAAATATAGTCATACAGGTAACCGGATCAGTAAATACGATATCGACAAATTGACTACAGACATGGGTATGATCGAAGAAATGCTTCAACCCGAAAAGGAAGAATACTTAATGTTGAAATCAAAATTTGCACAATTGCCTTTGGGTGAGAGCGATCAATGGCCCGACTCCGTTCGTAGTCAATGGGAACGTTTACAAACTTTGGAAAAGTTGTTTAAGGATCTGGAAAATCAAAAGCAACAATTATCGGAACAGCTTTCGGAATGGAAAAAACAAGACAGCATCAGCCGAGACATCAATCGAAAGATGTATGAAAGTTCAACGACAGACATGGCAAAAGAATTGGGCATAGGCGGTTTGCAAGGATTTTTTTCCGGGATAAATCAATTGCAAGCCGGACGGTTTTTGTGGCAAAGAGACCCTTTTGTCAGTAATGGCACATGGGTCGATGGCTTGTCGGTTGGATATGGTGACAATAATTGGAAGTTTGACGTGATGGGGGGCAGGTCTTTTTCCTACAGCCATTACAATCTCAATAATCCTGTCATTAAAGATCCACGCAACATTTTGGGAGTGGGTGGCGGAAGACGGTTTGGAAACTTTTTTGCAAATATCCATTTTTACAAAGCATTTAAAAATGGAATTTCCGACCATCGAATCAATCAGGTGGGTATTGAAAAAAACTCCGGTAAATGGCAGTTTCAATGGAATGTTTATCAAAGCATAGGATCGTCTTATCAAAAACCTTCCACAATTTATCATCTGGATGACGGCACGGTGTTTTATGATACACTGCAAAAAGTAGAATGGGGGCAGATGCCGTTTCTGAAACCTCAAACTATTAAGAATAATTATGGATATGCTTCACAATGGAAGTCGTTTTTCAGACAGGGAAGGCATTCAGTAAAACTTACGGCCGATTATGTTTCAAATAATTATGAAAGTTTTACATTTCTGATGTTAAGAAGAGACATGATCCAAACTTCCATTGATTACAACATCGTTCTGAAACGGGGTTTGACGTTGGGTTTGCGTGAACGGCAATTGCAAGACAATCTCTCGGGATTGCCGGGGGTGAAAAATCAATGGGCCGATCATGTGTGTACAATATCATGGCAACCAACCCAAAATTTACGTGGAGACATACAAACCGGTTTTCATCAAAGAACCGGATATGAGCGGTTTAGCATTGTACAAAACTGGCACTACCGTATAACCCGAGGATTTTTTACCGGATTTACATTGACACATCAGTTGTTTTACAACAAAAATGCACCAATCAACTTCACGGGTCTGAGTGCCGGACATCTGATCAAACAAATAATACAAGCCAATCTGATGATCGAATGGTTTCACAATCCTTATGCCGATAACATCACGGTAGGATACTCCGTGAAAATTCGCCAAAGGAATATAGATTTGTTTGTGGCTCCTGTTTGGAGAAGCGATATTACCACCGGCCGTTGGCATCAATGGAATGTCCGTGCCATGGCAGAAAAATACCTGGCAAAAAATTTAAAAATGGGGTTGACGATGGCCGGAGGGCAATATCTTGTGAAAATTGCCGAACAGTGGTATGCCCATCAAAATTTATGGCAAGGAAGATTACAAATTACATACATATGGTAAAAAGAGTTTTTTTTAAAATCTGGTTTTTGTTTGCAATGGTTTCTTTGCTTAAAGCGCAAAGCATCATGCCGGCTTTTCAATCTACATGCAGAATCAACGAAGCCAATTTATTGGAAATCCTGGTGGACATGAATCAAATGCCATCCAACGGATATTACTTTTTGAAAATAAATATCTACCGGGACGGCAGAATGGTCGGAACCATTGTCAGCCAGACATTTATTCCGCCGGCGGCCTTCTGGTATCCTTCCAATTACCATCATTTGTTACAACCATTGGAATTTACCTTTCATGACCAGGATTTCAGGGAGGAGTATCTCCGCAACGGAGGATTTTTGCCCGAAGGAGAATATTCATTGGAATACCAATTGCTTTCCACGACCAAAGGTTGCAATTGGGCAGGAGTGGTGGCTTTGGAAGAAATTTTGCCATTAGTGGTGGAATGTTATCAAAATTTTGACCTTCAATATCCTCGCCATGGCGATACCATTCAATCGTTATATCCTGTATTCAATTGGTTTCCGTTGACACCTGCCCGGGAAAATGTCATGTACCGGTTGAAAATTTTTCCTCTTGCAGGCAATCCCGGGGGTGAAAACAATTTTCAGGTGAGAACGTTGTTGCCCTTGATCGAAGCCAAAAGTATAAACGCTACAGGATACACGATCGACCCGGCACAAAATCTTCTGCAATACGATGAAATGTATGCCTGGCAAGTGGAAGCATACGCCATGGAAGGAACAAAAGAAAAAACGCTTGCCATCTCCGATATTTGGATTTTTCATACACCGAGACGTCCTCCCGGCCAGGGGTTGGTTAAAAAAGACATTTGGAGAAAAATAGATCAAATTGACAATGATGATATTGTGGTGACACCCGGTGATTACTTGTATCTTTCTCATGAAAATATGTATCAACCGGGCGTGACGATCACTTATGAGATTGAACCCCTGGATCAGGACCAACAGGGCTCTCAAAACGAAAGCAATAGGAAAACGATGTGGACACCTTCCAGCATTCGTCTCAAGGGAGCACTGCTTACCGATGCCATATTTGTTGGAGATTTGATACCCGGCCGGTTATACCGGATGGTGGTTCACTACCAATACAAAGACAACACATCGAAGCGTAAGTATTTTTTGATAAAAAAACATGAATAATAAAACGTTGTAGCCATGATATTGCGTAAAATCAGAAAATCACAATTTAGCAGGGTTCTATCCATCGTGATGGCCTGGACATTGTTGGCCGGACAAATCATTTGGTTTCCCGGAGACGTGAAGGCGCTCGGCGGAGGGCCAACGGCACCTGAAGCAACAGGTTTTTCAGGCACTAAACCTCAAAGACATGTCAACATGTTTACCGGAGATTTTCAATACGGCATTTCCTTGTTTGAGATAGGAGGTTATCCTTTTGCATTAAATTACAGCAGTAACATAAACATGGAGCAGGAAGCCGGTTGGGTAGGATGGGGCTGGGACCTCAACACGGGATCGGTGTCCCGCAACATGCGTGGCCTGCCGGATGATTTCAATGAAAAAACCATTACCGAAGAAGTATATTCCAGACCAAATTATACCATTGGTTTGGGTTTTGGAATAACTAAAGAATTTTTGACCAAAGAAAAAAGTAAAAGCTCTAATAAATCAAATAAAGTGCTAGGTTTAAACTTTTACTATAACAACTACAAAAAATTTTTTACTACTGCATCTTTTTCTTTGGAAACAAGTATTTTAGATACATCTAATTCATCGGGAATAGGTACATTAAATTTAGGTATTTCGTACCGGACCCGATGGTGCGAATCTGTCAGTAAATTATAGCTTAGAAAAAAAATTGAATGATAAATCAATATTTGGATCCGGTTCCTTAGGATTGAACATCAACAGCAGAAAAGGAATCGAATCATTGAACTTTGGCTATAATTTGGTCGAGAAATTCCAAGAAAATAGTGAGAAAAATAATGAAGATAAAAAACAAAAAAAGAATGTTTTTTTAAGATCTTCATTTAGCATTCCTTCCTCTGAGCTGAATTATAGTCCGGGAGGGATACTCAGATATCAAAATTTGAGTTTCGGACTGAGATTAAAATTAACAGGTACTTACAATTTTAAAGATATTCCTATTCCACCGGATGTGAACGTTACTTATCAAAAGCAATTTTTGACATCTAACTTTTACCAAACAGCGTCCTACGGGTATTTTTACCAGCGTCATAAAAACAACAAAGAGGCCTACTATGATTTTAACCGTGAAAAAGACAATGGTTTTATACCCGGCAAGGAATTTTTGCCCTTGACCTATACCACACCGGATTTCTTTTCGGTGAGTGCCGGTGGTGTCAATGGTACCTTCAGGGCATATTATTATGAACCTTTTGTGGCTTTCGACCCTGAAGTGAAAGCAAATGCTTCCAAATCTTTTGATGTAGGACTTGAAACAGGCGTCCGGTAATCAGTTTGAATTAGGTGGCAATGGCAATTTTATGTATGTCAGAAGTCGTTCGGGGAAATGGGAAAAACAAAATGGTCTCTCTTTATACGGCATGGTGCCTTCGGTTTTATATGAAAATTTATATGGTCTGGATTATTGTTATTTCAGGGATATATCCGAGCCATTGCCGGGAGTGGATAATGACCATTTGCAAAACATTGGAGGAGAACAGGCCGTGGCCTTCCCTCTGGACATTACCAATGGGCAATTTAATTACTATCTTAAACCTAACCCCGTGAGAGGCAACAATACCTACACAAACTGGAAGAAACCCAAACCCTTTGAGGCCGCATTGAAAGGGACAAAAGTTTTTCATCCCTTAACGAAAAAAAACATACAATTGCATCCCTGGTACGATAAGGTTTGGAAAGACCAGTCGGCGCAGGTGATTGGTTCGCTTGACGATTTTCAACTGGCCGGTGTGAAAGTCAGGGACGAGAACGGACGCATTTATTATTTTAACCTTCCGGCCATCAATTATGAACAGAAGGAGGTTTCGTTTTCGGTGGACCCGCCTTCGAATGATTTCAAAAAAATACTTTCCACTAAATTCATCAAATATTCCGATCAGGATTGTTCTCCTAAGAACAAAAAAGGAGTTTCGCACTCATACCGCACCAAGACGATTCCTGCTTACGCCTATGCTTTTCTGATTACAGACGTATTGTCGCCCGATTACGTAGATGTGGGCAACGACGGCCCCACTCCCGACGATTATGGTGAATATGTGCATTTTACCTATGAAAGGTTGCCTCAATATCGTTGGCGCCTTCCCATGACAAAAAATACCCATTGGGCATACTTATAACCCCGGGCTGGCTGCCGACCGTGGAGACGACATGGCGTTTTACACCTATGGAACAAAAGATGTCTATTATGTCAAAGAGGTGAGAAGCAAAGACAAAGTGGCCATTTTTTACACATCCCCAAGAAACGACGGTTTTCAAGCAGCCGGCGAAAAGGGTGGAATGGATGGCTCGGTCAGATTGAGAAAATTGGATTCCATAAAAGTGTTTCACATTGCCGAATACCGTCAGATGCAGGCCAACGCCCGTCCTTTGACCCGTGTTGTGTTTGAGTATGATTATTCATTGTGTAAAAATGTCTGGAATGCAAATGGAAGCAGCGGAAAACTTACCTTGAAAAAAGTAAGCATATACAGGGGTGAAGAAAACAAACATGTGCCGGAAGTATACACTTTTGAATATTCTCAATTCAATCCGGATTATTCACCATTGCATGTAGACGGATGGGGAGAATATCAACCACCCATAGTGGACAATGCCGGCGATACATTTCCGGCCCTTATGCATCCTTTCGTCCATCAAACCGCAAACCATGACCTCTATGCCACCGCATGGAGATTGACCCGGATAAATCTGCCACAGGGAGGCAGCATAATGATCGAATATGAATCGGACCGTTATGCCCTGGTGGAGGATGAACCTGTCAGGAAACTCTACCGTCTGCTGGATATCAAAGAGGTCTCTTCTCAGTCACCGAATTCGTATAAACTTTCTCCGGTACAAATAGACAAAGACGACAACATATTGTTTTTTGAAACGACCATCCCCGTCAGCACGCCATATCCGAGTGCATATGATATTTTTAAAAAAATGATGGCAAACAGCGGGGCCAATATTTATTTCAAAGCATTGATGAAATTTACAAAAAACGATAATATCAATGATGATTTTGATTATGTGTTGGGAATGGCCAGAGTATTGAATTACGGATTAAAAGTTAATTCCATCAACGGCCATTACATCGGTTGGGTGCAAGTAGACAACGAACAGCAAGGTTTGGCCAAATATCATCCTTTTACCTATTCGGCCATTATGTCGGGTCTGACAACCCACAATCATGTTGTTCAACAAGATTTTTATATCAATCATGACGATTTTGATAATCCTGGAAAGGTGTTAAAAATGCTTTTAAATAAGATTTTGAGTAATATCACGAATTTCCTGGAGTTTTTTAAAGGACCGGTGAAATCATTGCATACAAAAGGAGTAGGCAAAAAAGTGGTGCCGGGATACAGTTTTATCCGTCTGTGTCTGCCGGAATACAAGTATGGAGGCGGTAGCCGGGTGAAAAAAATCATCTATCACAACAGCTGGAATCAAATGACTTCACAGGGCGAACTGCCCATCACATTGATTAAGACCTACCGTTATGAGTTTGAAAACGGAAAAACATCGGGCGTGGCTGCATATGAACCACAAACCATCGGAGACGAGATTCCCCATCACACCATTATGCATTACACAGATCAAACGCCCGCACCATTGGGGGTAAGAATTTTTCCGAGTCCTGAATACCAGAACATAGGACCGCTGGGAGAAATGATGTATCCGTCGCCTTCGGTAGGATATGCCCGTGTGGTAGAAAAAACGGAAGTGCCGTCGATCTTTCAGAATTTGCCTGCCGATGGCCGGGTGGAAGAAGAATATTACACTGCCGCCGACGATCCGGTGAAAGTTGATTTCACCCGGCTTATCTATCACCATGCTAGAAAAAAATCTCCTAAAATATTTGCGGGCATATCGAAAGATCATCAGGCATTGTCGCAAGGATTCTCTGTGGTACTCAACAACAGACATGGTCTGATTAAACGGGAGATTCATTATGACAATGACGGCGCACCGCTTCGCCAGGTGGTGCACCATTATACCAATGCAAACATTCCCTATCTCAAAAAAGATATGACCATAGAACAACGACTGCCGGGAATCGAAACCGATATCACCGTCGATCTCAGGGAGCAGCAGACCATTTCAGAATCATTCGAAGAACAAGTTAATTTCAATACCTCTTATGTAGGGGTTTTATTGCCTATTCTTTCCATGATTCCCACTTATGCCTATTCCGAAAATATATTCCGAAGCGCCACCATCACCAAAGTGATTCAAAAAAGTTATGTGGAAACACGCCAAACCATAATAGAAAAAGGAGCCAATGTATCCATGGAAAATTTGCTGTGGGATCCAATGACGGGTAGCCCGCTGGCATCAAGGGTCAGAAACGAATGGGGGAAATATCAGTATACTTTTTCTCTTCCCGCCAGACTGGTATATCCGGGCATGGGAGAGGCCAATGGAAAGGAAGGACGAAAAATAACAATCGAAACCGCGGCCGGTGGCAAAGTGATTCAGGGCAACACACAGATCGGTCACGGCGATGTGATTTTGGTGGTCAAAAATTTACAGGGGGCACAATACAATTTACAAACAGCGAAAATCTACCACATTTTTAAACACCAGAATGGAGAAGCATATTTGATCGACGAGAATGGCAACGGCCTAGCCGGGGTGTCGGCAGAATGTTATGTCTGGCATTCGGGCAACAATCATCTTTTGGGTGCAAAGGTGCAGGAAATCTCTTCGATCAATTCTCCCATTCAAAACAATATGATCACGTTTTCAAACTTAAAGGTATTGTCGGCCAAAGCCAATACATACACAGATTTTTATTCCTATCCGCATAACGGATGTCTCTACGAATGCGACACTTCGGTGCAAACCACCTTTAAATTAAAAATCGGTTCGAATTATGTATTAGAGAATCAAACCACTAAAGGCAGTCCACGGCTTTTCCCATTGCACGGGCAAAACGATTATCTTGCCCTTTCACTTGTCAATGTGAATAATACAGATACCATTGTACTGACCCGTTTTGACTCCAATCATCAGCCAAAATGGCAGAAAAAAATTGGTTTATCCGATTTTGACAACATAACGGCTTCTTATCTGGACTCGCTCAATCGGCTGTTTATTGCAGGAAAGCTATCGGTTTATTTTTCCTCCACTAATAAGGTTTCCTATTTGTTTTTAATGGTTGTTGACCAACATGGACAGGTGATCGACAGCAAAATTTTTTATGACAATAAGTTTGATTTTGAAGTATACGACATAAAGCTGGTTGGGGACTCGATTTATTTGTGCGGCAACATGGTCTATGAGAATACCGTCAAACCACTGTGGATGATTGTCAATTTTGACAATGCAAAACTTAGCAATGGACAAGCTTATTATTATCCATTACACGCCCCTTTTGTGCAGGCAGGGTTTGAACGTATGTTGATCAATGGGTTGGGAGTATATTTCTTTGGTACGGCCATAAGCAACGATTCTCTTTATGCGATCAACATTTTGATGAATCATCAGGCACAACTCAAATGGGCTAAATCTTTTTTCCTTAAACTCTTGAATACCGGCAATCCGGCATCGCCCCGAACCAATCCTGTGGTTTACAAGGACAAAATTCATACTTACACCGGAAGGGAGCCGGTATGGTTTGAATTTGAAGGTGAAAAGTTGCCCGTTTGGTATGTTTCAAACTTCGAATCTGCTGCAGATTATGATTTTATGTCGATCCTCATGGATCCTTATACGGGTCAATTGCTTGAGGTGAAAAAACATTATGTATCGAGTTGTAACGAAGAAAACATGCCTTACTTTATCACTTCAATTTATCAAGATCGAGGCAATCAACATCTCTTGATGGGTATACACCAAAGATCGAAGAATAGCGCATATTTCTTGAAAGGAAATCCGATAAGTGGATTTGATGAA
>BPHE01000029.1 GCA_026003395.1 Vicingaceae bacterium | reverse complement strand
TTTTATGCCAAAGGCGACGATGCAAACCCTTTAATAGAGTGTTTTCAACAACTCGGCATCAACGATGAATATTTGCAAATCATACTCGAAACACAACGGTCGGTCTATAATTTATTAAGCACAGCTGCCGGATTGGAATCACAGGCCATCGGAGAACATCAAATTTTAGGACAGATAAAATCAAGTCGTGATCTTGCCGTCAAAGCAGGTTCTATGGGACCGGTTCTCAACAAACTGGTCAATCATTCCATCCATACAGGGAAGAAAGTCCGTTTCGCCACCAATATTGGCAAATACTCAGCTTCGCTGGCTACTGTGGCCTTTGAACTGATTCAAAAACACGGATATCAATTACCTGACTGCAATGTTTTGATTATAGGCACCGGCAATATGGCCAATCTTGTATCGACTATTCTCGATCGCAGCAAGGTGAATAAGCTTTATGTCAGCAGTCACGACAAAGAACGTGCACAAGAAATGGCACTCAAATGGAATGCCCAAGCTGTAGAATTGTCGAATGTCAATGAAATCCTTCCCGAATTGCATATCATCATTGGTGGCTCTCAAGGAGAAATCAATCTTTTAAGCGAAAAATCACTTAAAAACAGCAAGTGTAAACGTACTGAGTTTGCCCTGAATGCAGGTAGCAAAAAATTGTTGATAGATTTTGGCGTCCCGAGAAATTTCAATCCTGCACTTAAATTGCATCCAAACATCTTGCTGTATGACCTTGACGATATCAAAAAATTGACTTACGAAGGTCTCTTGAAACGTTATGAAGAAATACCTCAGGCCCAAAAAATGGTGCAACAAAAAACCGCCGAATTCATGCAATGGCTCATCGAACGTGAATCTGCCCCACTGCTCGACATGTTGGGAGAATTGACCCAAATTGTGCTGCAAGACGAATGGAACTGGATGATCAACAAAATGGGCAATCTCACACCCGGACAAATTAAAATTCTTCAAAAATATAGTTACAGAATTGCACGGAAACTCAATAAATTTTCCATTACCGGATTTAAAAAATTATCCAACACCCTCCCCCAACATGCCGGTATATACAGGGAAATCAAAACTATCTTGCAACAACAAATAGAAAAAGAAAAATATGCCATGAAAAAAATACGTATAGGTACACGCGGAAGCCGGCTCGCTCTCACCCAAACCAAACAGGTCGTCGAACAACTAAAACAATTTTATCCTCAAACACATTTTGAAATAAAAATAATCAAAACCCACGGTGACGAAGGAAACATAAACCAAACCGGAGCTTTCACCAAACGATTGCAGGAGGCCTTGTTGGATGGCAGGATTGATATTGCTGTACACAGTGCCAAAGATTTACCCGTCAACCACGAACACGACGACCTGGTTATTGCCGCATTTCCCCCAAGAGAAGAAGTGGAAGATGTAATTATTACAAAAAACAATCTGCCTTTTGACCAACTGCCTTCCGGTTCGGTTGTGGGCACAGGCAGTTTGAGACGCATTGTTCAATTAAATATATTGCGCCCCGATTTGGCTACTTCTTTTATTCAAGGAAACATCGATACACGAATCAAAAAATTGGAATCAGGCGAGTATGATGCAATTATTTTGGCTAAAGCCGGTTTAAACAGATTATACCAAAATTCAGTTGCGGCTCAAATACTCCCAATTCACCGGTTTTTACCCGCTGCCGGTCAAGGTGCGTTGGCCCTTGAAGTAAGAAAAGACCGCAAAGATTTGATTGCAATGCTGCATAAAATAAATTGCCCCAAAACAGAAATTTGTGTAAAAGCCGAACGAATGTTTCTATCGGTTCTGGGTGGAGGATGTAATTTCCCAATTGGTGTGTTGGCCACTATCGAAAATGAAAATATCAAAATACAAGGTTTTTATGCAGAACCTTCGGGTAAGATTTACGCCAAAGATACCATCTCAGGACCTAAAGAAAATTACGCCATTTTAGCCCGAAACCTTGCTATGGCCTTGAAAAATAAAATTAAAAATTTAAAACTCTCAGGCATTGAAACACTCAATTGACAGTGTCCTTGTCACCTCTCCCCGGAATGATTCAACGATTAAATTTGTCCGACAATTAGAAAATTGCGGCCTTTATGTTTACCATCTTCCTTTAATAGCAATTCATTTGGAACCTGTTGAAAAAATCACCGGGAAAATTCCACTCGGTACCTCATTTGATTGGATTGTGATAACCAGCAAAAATGCTGTTGATGCCATTGCGCCTCTTCTAAAAACAAAACTTCAAGGTGTAAAAATCGCGGCTGTAGGTAAGGCTACCGCCGGACTATCTTTTGCAATTGGATATGGATGTCGCTTTTGTCCCCCGACAATATTCTCTCAAACATCTCATGGAAGAATGGAAACCTCAGCCCGGAGATAAAATTTTTTATCCTCACTCTTCTTTAAGCGACAACGCTCTGAAATCATATCTAACCGGGCTGGGATGCCAAGTAATTTCTACTGTTGTATATCACACCATTCCCAAACAAATACCTTTAAATGAAAAAAATATGCTTTTGGACAATTATTGGTCCATTGCCGTATTCACAAGTCCAAGCGCTGTTCATCAATTTTTCAGGCAAATTCCTTCGGAAGATTGGAATAAAAAGTGTAGAATCAACATTGCCATAGGAAATACCACAGCCCTGTCTCTTAAAAAAAATAAAGTTTTGCAGGTAGAAACACCTCAAATGCATACATTTGAAGGCATTTTCGATTTCATACAAAAATTAATGCCATGAATCATCGCCATAGACGTTTGCGAAGCAATGAAACCATCAGGCAATTGGTACAAGAAACCCATCTTTCACCGGGTCAATTTGTCGTACCGGTTTTTGTTGAAGAAGGAAACAATATAAAAAAAGAAATCAAATCCATGCCCGGTATTTACCGCTATTCGATCGATCGTCTTGATGAAGAATTGGAAGAATTATTACAATTAAAATTGAACAAAATCTTGTTATTTGGCATACCTCATCAAAAAGACGAAGAAGGAAGTATATCCTGGTCCGACCAGGGGATTGTTCAAAAAGCCATCAGGTACATCAAAAAAAAATATCCTGAATTTTATGTCATTGCAGATGTATGCTTTTGTGAATATACTACACACGGCCACTGTGGTATAATTGTAGACGGTCAATTGCACAACGACAAAACACTTGAAAACTTGCGTAAGCAGTCGGTATCGCTTGCGTCTAACGGAGCAGACATGCTTGCCCCGTCAGGAATGATTGACAATATGGCATCTTCTATTCGCGACGCTCTTGACCGGTCGGGATTTAGCCATATCCCCATCATGTCCTATGCAGTCAAGTATGCGTCTGCATTCTATGGTCCTTTTCGCGATGCTGCCGTTTCATCGCCTCAATTCGGCGACCGAAGCACCTATCAAATGAATCCTGCCAACGCACACGAAGCAATGAGGGAGGCCTTTTCAGATATCAAACAAGGAGCCGATATCATCATGGTAAAACCTGCACTTGCCTATTTGGATATTATTCACATGTTAAGACAAAATACTCATTTACCCATTGCTGCATATCAAGTCAGTGGAGAGTATGCCATGATCAAAGCTGCTGCTGCCAATGGATGGATAGATGAAAAAAAAGCCGTCAACGAAACACTGATATCCATCAAAAGATCAGGAGCAGATATTATTATTACTTATTTTGCCAAAGAATGGACAAAATGGTTTCAATCATGAAAACAGATCTTTCAAAACAATGGTTTGATCGCGCATGCCTCTCTCTGGTAGGCGGTGTCAATAGCCCCGTTAGGGCTTTTAAGGCAGTGGATTATCCCCCGGTGGTCATTGCCAAAGGAGAAGGTCTTTTTATCTATGATATAGATGGCAATCCATACATTGACCTGGTAGGTTCTTACGGTCCTAATATCTTGGGACATGCCCACCCGGAAGTTTTATCTTTTGTTTATGAAACCATCAGCAAGGGATTTTCTTTTGGTTCTACGACTCCCCTTGAAATTCTCCTTGCAGAAAAAATAAAATCGGCTGTACCTTCTATAGATAAGATAAGATTTGTCAACTCCGGCACCGAAGCGGTCATGTCTGCCATCAGACTTGCACGAGCATATACAGGAAAAAACAAGATCGTAAAGTTTAATGGTTGTTATCACGGTCATAGCGACGCATTGTTGGTTGCTGCCGGATCCGGTGTGGCCACCTTGTCAATTCCGTCAACCAAAGGTGTGACCGAAGCTGCCATCAAAGATACCATAGTGATTGAATATAACGACAGTCAAGCTCTTCGAAATGTTTTCGAACAATATGGCAATGATATTGCTGCAGTAATCTTAGAATCCGTTGCCGGCAATATGGGAGTAGTCATTCCCGACCGGGATTTTATTGACACATTACATCTGCTTAAAAAAGAATTTTCCTGCTTGATCATTGCAGATGAAGTTATGTCGGGCTTTAGAAAACATTTTGGACTTGCGGCCGATGTATTATCCATTTCTGCCGATATTTACACATTAGGCAAGGTGATTGGTGGCGGAATGCCTGTTGGTGCTTATGCTGCCCGCAGCGAAATCATGGATCTCGTGGCGCCTCTTGGTCATGTCTATCAAGCAGGCACTCTTTCCGGCAACCCTGCATCAATGGCATGTGGTCTCAAAACATTGGAAATTCTTCAAACAATCGGATATGATGCCGTAAACAAACATGCCGAAAAATTGGCCGCGTCATTTTCCCTTATTGCAGAAAAACTTGATGTTCCTTTGGTTGTTAATCAATTTGGCAGTATGTTGAATCCATTTTTCACCCGCACACAGGTCAAAAATTTTATAGACGCACAAAATTCTGACATAAGTTTCTTTAAAGCATTTTTCAAAGAGTTTATGCAGCAAGGCGTTTATATTCCTCCTTCACCTTTTGAAGCATGGTTTCTTCCTGTTACTATCGATGAAAATACGGTTGAATTGATTATCGAAAAGTTTGAAACAGCAATAAAATCGGCAAAGAAAAACATAACAGCCCACTCAATCCAGTGAGGTGCGGTTAAAGATGATATAACCGAAATGAAACAAAAATCTCCAATGTTGATCAGTTTTGTCGTAATAATTTAGATTAAGTGCCACCGGCCCTATCGGAGAATGATACACTAACTGGGCAGAACCAATATAATAGGAATAAATCCAGGGAGAACTAAAATAGGGCTTTTGCAAATTATCGGCAAGTATCGATTGATATGGTTGAAACAAGTAATTTTCCACTCTCAGATGCAGATTGCCGGTCAAAGCAAAGATCAGTTTAAAACCACCTCCCAAATATTTATATGCTCTGAATCTGTCTTGAAACAAAGTTTTACTCTCAGGTACCGGCTGAAATGCCGGAGACATAATCAAAGAGGAACGGTAGTTCTCAAAAAGGTTTTGAGTGGAATAAACACTTTCGAAATATACACCGAAGCGCACAGGCGACTTGCGTATGAAATATTTTTCGTAAACCAACCTTGCCTTAAACCAATCATGGTAATTATAAAAAGGCAATGTTGTATTTGAAGCCGATAATGTGGACTCTTGCCCTTCAACCAAACGCAATGTCAGCTTGAAATATGAACCTTTTGATGGATATTGTTTCCGGTCAAAGCTATTTTGTATAACGTGAATATAATAAGAATTGCCCGAAAAAAAAGTTTTGTCGGTAGTGTCGTTTAATTGAAAATTATTGGTTTGATAATATTCATTTTGATTGTTGAAAATATTCCCGCCCAATTCCAATTTGGCCCTTGCCCATAAAGGAAAACCGGAATGAAAATCAAAAAAATTTTCATACATCACCACATACGAAGGTTTTACGTCTTCAAAAAATGTTGAATAACTTTTGTAATAATCCCATTTGTTTAATACATATGAAGTAGACAAATAGAATGGCAATTTTGTAGGGAAATTAATTTTAACATGTGCTTTGGCCGAGCTATAAAAGCGACCGAAATATGTGTTACCTTCCAACATATATGACAAAGATCGCAGTATATGATATTGTACCCCAACAAATCCTTGATTGATTGGTCTTGAGGATACGTTACCACCAAACGACACAAAGAGGTCTTTTTCTTTTTTCACGCTAAGATGTAGAATAAATGCCGAAGCAGAGCTATCCCAAACGGCAACCGGATAAATATCTTTAATTTTTTGATCGCTCAACATTCTCATGTAGTTGCGTTCCAATTTTTCCACACCAATTTTCTTTTCCTTTTTCTTAATGAGCGTATTTAGCACGTAATTTGTTTTTGCGCTGTCTATTCCTTCAATTTCTATTTTATAAAATTCCAAGGCCGGTATTTTCTTTCTAAATGCAGCTCTTTTTTGCGGTGTGTCAAACACCAGGTCTTCCATGTACAAGCATCTTTTCAACGAATCAATTGATTGTATGGCAGCTTGGTAACCTCTTTGTATCAATTCCGGTATTTTGTCAAAATCAAAAGTTCCGTAAGGGTCAGTGTTTGGTTCAATAATATATCCCATTTGGCATTGAATGGAATAATCAGTTCTCGACACCAACATACTGCGAATTTGAGAAACAATATTGTCTTCATCCGGGTCGGGAAAGTTATATGAAACATTACTTCCGATAATAAAATCAGGCAGAAAATCTTCATACATCACATCTGCAGGAAAGTTGTTGTATATGCCTCCGTCATAAAGTAACATATCATTCACTTTAAGCGGCCTCAAATAAAAAGGATATGTCATGGAGGCCCTGACGGCTGTAGGCAGATACCCTTTTCTAAAAATTACGGGTTTCTTGGCAACAATATCAGCAGCAACACACCTGAAGGGAATCATCAAACTGTCAAAATTATACCCTGCTGCAGCTATAGCCGGAGCAAGAAACTTCATCAAGGCAAAATCAATAGGGAATGAATTGATTAAACTTGTTGGCAGACTGGTTTGAAAATTTGAATCCGGAGAAATTTTCAATGTAACAATGGACGCATCATCGTCGTTTTTGTAAAAAAAATACGAATACAATTCTTCTGCCTTACCAGTTGCCCAATAATAAAAACTATCAGTTGTAAACAACCTTTCCATTTCCTCAGGGGAATACCCTGCAGCATACATAGCGCCAATCAACGCACCCATAGAAGTGCCGGTAATATAATGAATGGGAATGTTGTTTTCTTCCAATGCTTTGATCACTCCAATGTGCGCTGTGGCACTTGCGCCTCCCCCACTCAACACCAATCCGATTTTTTGTCCATTTGATGAAGTCACCATCAAAATGGCACATAACAAAAACAATATTTTACGTAACAGGAGATTTTTCATCGAAATGGTATGCATTATGCAAGATAATATTTAGCCAACGTCCATAATTACTACCAACATCTCTCAATCAAATCATGCAGGGTGATAATGTGGTATTCATTTTCATTTATTTTCACCAACACTGCTCTATTATCCTTATTGATCTTAGACATGATTTGATCGAGCCTGGTATCTTTGTCGACAATAGGAAATGGAGGTTGCATAAAATCTCCCACTCTTGCAGAGCGTATATCGGGGTTTTTGATCAAAAGGTTGTATACAAAATTATCGCTCAAAGATCCCACAATCTTCCCTTGATTGACCACCGGCAATTGAGAAATGTTAAATCTGACAAATTTTTCCACAGCATCATTCATCGTTGCATTTTCATCAACGGTGATAAGTGGCAAATGTTTATGTTTGTTGACTATGTCTATGGCTTTAGGTTTTTCTTCATCCAGAAATCCCCTTTCCCGCATCCAATCATCATTAAACATTTTTCCCAAATAACGTGAACCATGATCGTGGAAAATAACCACCACCACATCACCCGGTTTAAACCTGTCTTTCATCTGAAGGAGGCCGGCCATGGCCGCACCGGCCGAGTTTCCCACAAAAATCCCTTCTTCACGGGCTATTCTCCGGGTCATAATCGCGGCATCCTTGTCTGTCACTTTCTCAAAATGATCTATTATGCCAAAATCGACATTTTTTGGTAAAAAATCTTCTCCTATACCTTCTGTTATATATGGATAAATTTCATTTTTATCAAAAATTCCGGTTTCGTGATATTTTTTAAAAACAGAACCGTATGTATCAATGCCTAACACTTGTATAGACGGATTTTTTTCTTTGAGAAATCTTCCCGTACCGGTAATTGTTCCTCCTGTTCCAACACCTACAACCAAATGAGTAATTTTTCCATCGGTTTGTTCCCAAATTTCCGGTCCGGTCGATTCATAATGAGCTTGTGCATTACTTGGATTATCATATTGATTGGCCTTCCATGCATTAGGAATTTCTTTTTCCAACCGAGATGAAACAGAATAATACGACCTTGGGTCCTCAGGATCTACATCCGTGGGACACACTATCACTTCAGCACCAAGTGCTTTGAGTGCATCAATTTTCTCTTTTGATTGTTTGTCAGTTGTAGTAAATATACATTTATAACCTTTTATCGCTGCAGCAATGGCAAGTCCCATTCCTGTATTTCCACTTGTGCCCTCTATAATAACTCCTCCAGGTTTTAATTTTCCACTTTTTTCAGCATCTTCGATCATTTTCAATGCCATGCGGTCTTTGATGGAGTTTCCCGGATTGAATGTTTCGACTTTAGCCAAAACCAGACAAGGTAAATCTTTGGTAATCTTATTGATTTTAACCAAAGGCGTATTTCCGATGGTCTGTAGAATATTTTCGTAATATTTCATCCTGCTTTAATTTTAAAAAAAACGCTGTATTGTAATCAATACAGCGTTGACAAATTTAATTAAATATAATTTATGATCATGAATTTTTCTGACCATTGGTTTGCATGTGGATTGAAACCGGTTCTTCTTCAATAATTATTTCTTTGATTTCCTCGATTTTTTCCACTTTTTTGTGTGTATGTCCACCCAGGATTGGAGCGATGACAAGGCCTACCAAGCATGTTAATTTAATCAAGATATTCATAGAGGGTCCCGATGTGTCTTTAAATGGATCGCCCACTGTATCTCCCACCACCGCAGCTTTATGCGGATCTGATCCTTTGTAATAAACTTCCCCATCTATTTCAACACCTGCTTCAAATGATTTTTTAGCATTATCCCATGCGCCACCGGCATTGTTTTGGAAAATTGCCCACAAAACACCGGAAACCGTCACTCCTGCCATATAACTTCCCAACGCTTCAGCCCCCATAGTAAATCCAATGATTATAGGCATGATAATGGCCATGCTTCCCGGCAACATCATCTCTCTAAGTGCAGCCCTGGTCGAAATTTCAACACATTTACCGTATTCGGGCTTGGCTTTACCTTCCATAATACCGGCAATTTCACGGAACTGGCGACGAACTTCTTTTACCATATCCATTGCTGCTTTACCAACAGAATTCATGGCAAGGGCAGAAAACACCACCGGCACCATGGCTCCAATAAATAATGCAGCCAACACTTTTGCTTTGAAAATATTAATTCCGTCTATCCCGGTAAAAGTAACATATGCGGCAAATAAAGCCAGGGCGGTTAAAGCAGCCGAAGCAATGGCAAAACCTTTTCCTATGGCAGCGGTTGTATTTCCGACCGAATCCAGGATATCAGTTTTGGTTCTGACTTCTTTGGGCAATTCACTCATTTCGGCAATACCGCCGGCATTATCGGCAATAGGTCCAAATGCATCAATGGCTAATTGCATGGCCGTGGTAGCCATCATGGCTGCTGCAGCAATAGCAACACCATAAAAACCGGCCAAGGTATAGGCGCCCCAAATGGCTCCGGCAAATAAAATAACCGGCGCGAATGTAGATAACATTCCTGTTGCCAACCCGGCAATTATATTGGTGGCAGCTCCGGTAGAAGATTTTTTCACAATCTCAATCACCGGTTTTTTTCCTAAACCCGTATAAAATTCCGTAAAATAAGAAATCAACCCTCCTACCAATAATCCAACCAATACGGCGTAATAAACTCTCATGGCAGAAATTTCAACAACACCTTCGCCAAACAATTTGATGGGAAAAGTTTCGGGCAACATCCAACGAATCACAAATAACGATGCAACGGCTGTTAAAAAGATAGCCGTCCAGTTTCCTCTGTTTAAAGCCCCTTGAACGGCATCTTCTTTTGCCTGATCATCATTTATCTTCACCAAGAATGTTCCGACAATCGAAAAAATCAAACCTATACCGGCTATCAACACAGGCAACAAAATGGGTCCCATGTTTCCGAAAGCATCGCTATAAGTACCGGTAATTTCCCGAATATCTTTGATGATATAATTTCCCAAAACCATAGCCGCCAACACTGTTGCCACATACGAACCAAACAAGTCGGCCCCCATACCGGCAACATCGCCCACATTGTCCCCTACATTGTCTGCAATGGTAGCCGGATTGCGCGGATCATCTTCCGGAATACCTGCTTCTACTTTTCCCACAAGGTCGGCCCCTACATCGGCAGCTTTGGTATAAATTCCACCTCCCACACGGGCAAATAAAGCGATTGATTCGGCCCCTAATGAAAATCCGGCCAATGTTTCAAGCACGATGGTCATTTCAGTATAAAAATCTTGTTCTCCTTTTAAAAAAATAGTAGCCAAAATGGCAAACAGTAAACTTAATCCAAACACTGCAGTACCTGCCACTCCAAGTCCCATCACCGTTCCTCCGGAAAACGATACTTTAAATGCTTTGGATAAGGAACTTTTTGCGGCTTCAGTAGTTCTCACATTGGCAGAAGTGGCTATTCGCATGCCAATGTTTCCGGCAAGAGCAGAAAAGAATGCACCAATGACAAATGCAATGACAATAAACCAATGTGTGGTGGCTACAACGGAAGACAACAACCCAAGCCCCAAACCGGCAATTACCACAAATATCATTAAAATCCTGTATTCGGCATTTAAAAATGCCATAGCACCTTCTTTGATATATCCGGCAATTTCTTGCATTTTTTCATTTCCGGCAGGTTGTCTCAATACCCATCGTGCCAGGTAAATCATGTAAAGAATACCAATTGCTCCAAATAAAGGCAACAAATACATCAAATTTTCCATATATTTAAATTTTAATTTTTTTCAGGCGTGCAAAAGTATAATATTCATTTTATTTCTCAAAAAATATTTGCTTAATCATTTATGACATTAGTATTTCAATGAATTGTATTAACCGAAAGGTTCGAAATAAATCTACAGTTCGCTCGTCTTTTATACTAATCGACCCAATCGGCTATGAAGATGTTCGTACTTCTTGTTCCCCCGTTGTTTCTGTTTGATGCCCATATAAATTTTTTGCCGTCAGGAGAAAACATTGGAAAAGAATCAAATGTTTTGTCAAATGTGATTTGTTCTAAACCTGTACCATCTAAGTTTACCATAAATAAATTGAAAGGAAACCCTTTGTCAGAATGATGATTTGACGAAAAAACAATTTTCTTTCCGGATGGGTGAAAAAATGGTGCCCAATTGGCCTTTCCCAAATGGGTGATTTGTTTCATTTCACTGCCGTCGGCACGGCATATAAACAATTCCATTTCAGTTGGCGAAACAAGTCCTTTTGACAAAAGTTCTTTATATTTTTTTATCTGTTCAGGTGCTTTTGGTCTTGATGCCCTAAACACTATCCACTCACCATCCGGAGAGAAAAATGCACCTCCGTCGTATCCAAGTTCATGTGTGAGTTGCTTCAAGTTTTTTCCATCAAGATCCATTACCCAAAGGTCCAGGTCTCCCGAACGCATTGAAGTAAAAACAATTTTATCCCCTTTGGGCGAAACGGTTGCTTCTGCATCATATCCCTCTGTGTTGGTCAGTTGTTTTACAATATTTCCTTTCAAATCTGCCACAAAAATATCGTACTCCTTATATACCGGCCACACATAAGAACCATCTACCAATCTTGGCGGAACCTCCGGACATTGCTTTTGATAATGGTGAGTAGAGGCATACAAGATCAATGTATCTCCGGGCAAAAAATAGGCACATGTAGTTCGTCCGTCACCTGTACTGATTCTTACAGGCGGTATCTCTTCCATTCTGGACGTAGCCAATTCTTGATAAAATATCTGATCGCAATGGGCATTCCATGCAGGAAATGTGGATTGAAACACAATTTTTTTACCGTCAAAACTGAAATATGCTTCGGCATTATCACCGCCAAATGTCAGTTGTTTGATATTTTTCAAATGTTTTTCTTCGGGATAATGGACTTGATCGGTAATTTGGTTTTCTTGTCGTAGATTTTTCAATGTGTCCTCTCCATTTTTTTCTACTGTTCCGGCTTCCTCTTTTACATTTTGACAAGCAACAACTACTACTGCAAAGAATACTGCCAGAATTTTAAAAATATGCTTGTTCATTTTCTCTAAAAATTTTGGCAAAAAAAAACAATACTTTGCAATTAGCCCTATTTTTCTTTTGAAAATTATAAGTAACTACTAAAAGCAGCGTTAAATTTTATTTTTATTGAAATTTACTCCAATTTCATAAATCTTGAAAAAATCCATTTATCAGGTTCGTCAACTCAAACTACATAACAATCAATGGTATTCAAAACATCCTCCACAAAAATCCAGATAGTATTCAAGTACGAGATATGTTGCAATTTGAAGGATAAAAAACATTAGCAAATCAACTTTTTCAGGCCGGCATTTCTCAACGGAATATGCGGCAATTATAGATATCATCGGTGTAAACATAATCCATATTCTCTCTGTCTCCATGAAGTACAAGCCCGAAAAACTCAACACCAAAAGAGTAGAAAAAGTAGCCAGATTGAACGATCTTACCAATGGCGAAGAATCAATTCTTTTAAAAAAAGGCAGGGCAATAAAAAATGGCGCCGACACCAAACCTGTAGAGAGAATATAACTTGTCAAGTTGCCGGTGCTTCTCAACAAATAACGGAAAATATCGTCAAACGGATTGCCGGTCATTTGATGTTGATTGTTTTGCAATCCGTTGAAAAAACATTCTATGATATTAAAATCAAAAGCAAGATACATCAATCCATAAAGCCCCCAAAAGGTCAATATGCCCGAAGCAGAAATTTTTATCAATTCTGAAATGG
>BPHE01000028.1 GCA_026003395.1 Vicingaceae bacterium | reverse complement strand
TCCATCACACTCCCAAACGGTTAATAATCCTGCGAACTGCTTACGTTCAAAGAAAACTTTCCATTGTTCCAGCTCTTTTTATCGGTATAAGTTACCCTCACGTTGCCGAGCCAGTCTACGCTCTCATAGTGCTTCTTGCTCATAGTATAAACGCTTGGCTTGGTTGTGTTCTTGCTTTGGGCTATATTGACAGGGATTGGCAATGACATAACGCCGGTGTTATTTTGCACAGTTTTAACCTTTAAAAGTTTGTTTTCCTTGATCATTCCCAAACGGCTGCTGCCGTAAAAGGGAAGTTCATACAAATATAAAGAATGTTTTTGAATTTTATAAAAAAGATTTTATCCCGATTGCGAAGAGCAATATAGTAATGAATTAGATTATTTATTATGGAAATTCAGGATAAATTTCTAAATTATTAATTTTACAATTCTTTATTTCTATTTCGATTCCATAAAAATAATTTTCATTTAATTCAAGTGTGTCTGAACAGTTTAATTTTTTTATCAATTTGTTCCTGTCTTTAAAAAGAGCTACTGCTGAACTTATGAATTTAACTTTTCCATTATCAGGTAAAATGGGTATATTAATATTATGATTTTGTAAAAATTCTCGAAAGCCTTCACATGAATCAGATAATAAAAAGAATCTAATAAATTCATTTTCACATGTTTCAACACCATCTATGTAATAATTTTCATCAATCTGGGAAATAAGAATGCTTCCGCAGTTACCTTTTATAGAATACAAATCATTTGGTTCAAATATTAATTTTTCAAATTGATACCCCATTTTTAACCATTTTTCTTTATTTTTCATTAGTTCTTGCGCCTTATCCTCAAGATAATCTGTCAGCAATTCTTTTTTACATAATATATAAACATAATTTTTATTTTCACATTCTAGTATTCTCAAAACTCCAGATTTACCTACTTTGTCAAGATAACTTTTATCAGATAAATCAGGAAACAATCGTCTACCAATGTATTGATATCCTGTCCAGTACATAATGATTGTATCATTTTCATATGATTGATTTTTGATTTTCTCTCGATTTTTATTTTGAAAATGAGTAAAATTTAAATCTACAATTAAAATAGTTGAACATATCAATGTTAGATAAACAACTATTCTATTTACTGTTGCTCCCATGTTGATTTTATAATTAATTTAGCAAGTTGCTTTTTGGTAAATACAGCAGTCATTCTACAATATTCGCCATATTTTATATCAGATATGATTTTCGCGTCTAATAAATGGACAAAATAGAATGCAGCATTGACCGACGATTCTTTTGTAGATTTTATTTTACCGTTTTCAAAATAGTAATCGTAAAACACTACGAAGCATCCTTTTGTCCATGTAGTAACGCTTGGAGAATAGGCAGGATGGAACTTTACTCCTCGACTAGCTATTTTTTTATTGGTTTCAGAAACTACCCAGGGCATTTCCCATTTTACAGTTTTAATATTTGGTGAAGCGATTAAATCATATTCCCCCTCAGGTAGTCTTTTATTTGAATTTTTCTCTATACTTGCTTCACCTCCCGGAGTAACATTAAACCCTATTCCGCTTTTATCTTCAGGAGACCCGGAAATATGATAAATACCCAATGTATAATCTTCATTTGATTCAAGATTCAGAGCATTAACCCTTTCTCCATACTCACCTTCAGAGAAAGTATATAATTTTGTTTCATCTCCGATTTTTAATCGAAAAACATCATCCCCTTTTACTTTTTGGTAATTTGTAATGTTCCATTTACCACTTTCACTATCATGCTCTATGTCTATTGTATCATTCCCCAATACATCCACAAACCAAACCGGATTATTCGCAAACGCTGCATAAACACTTTCATGTTCTTTCATTACCGGATCCCTGTTCCACCTCCTTGCCAACCTGCCGTCATACTCCCAATACAAAGCCGTGTAATGACTCTCGTTTAATTCCGGTACTCTTTCTTGCGTGTTGAAGGCGTATCTGTAAGCTGAGAGGTTGTATTTTCTCCCCTCCATCACACTCCCAAACGGATAATAATCCAACGAACTGCTCACGTTCAGGGCAAATTTATTCTGCTGCCAGGATTTTTTATCGGTGTAAGTCACTCTCACATTACCCAGCCAGTCGGAGCTTTCGTAGTGCTTTTTGCCCATCGTATAAACGCTTGGCTTGGTTGTGTTCTTGCTTTGGGCTATATTGACAGGGATTGGCAATGACATTACGCCGATGTTATTTTGCGCAGTTTTAACTTTTAAAAGTTTATTTTCCTTGATCACCCCCAAACGGCTGCTGCCGTAGAGGGGAATTTCATACAAATATAAAGAATCTTTCCGAATCCTGTACACTGCCATTACATTTCCCTGCGGGTCTCTTAGGTAAATGTCTTGGTAATACCCTGTAATGCTCTGATTCTGCACTATTTTTTGGAATACCAGAATGTGACAATTTCGAATTACGGATGGTTAAAACATAAGAAATCAGCTTTAATTTCTACTAATAGAATTGAGTGGTTACTTTAATGGGTCATCGGGTCCCAAAAATCTAAATTGAAGAGTATCCATTTTTTTTATTATGTCTTTTACCTCTGAATTTATATTTTGAGAAATTTTTTTGTAATAATATTTTTCTATAATATCTGCATTTGCATCTATCTGATAAATATAAATGGTATCATCAACAGTTTCCCATGTTGATATAAAAGTGATCTTTGAATTAGATTCTTCAAATTTATTTTTTTCTGATTCACCATGATATGACCAATTATAAAAATACAAAACAAACTTTTCTAAATCTATTTCACCTGTATTAGAAAAATCTTTATATTTTCTGTAATAAAATAATTTGCCTTTTTGTTCTAAATAAACTATGGATAATGTGTCTCCTGGCAAAACACTTGAAATGTAGTTACCTTCAAAGTCTTTCAATTTTATTTGATATAATCTGCAATTAGTTAATAATAAAATAATTATTATATTAAAAATAAAAAATCTTAAAAAAAGATTTTTCATATAGTTATGTGCTACTCCCCAATCTCTAAACCAAAGATATGTATTTTTATAATTGAAACTTTTAATTGTTTTTAAATTTCATCGCTAAACAGCATATAAGTAAATCTTCCGGTCTTTTTCTTTTGATTCCATGAAGTCTCCAATAATAAAGCAAAGGGGCCATTTAAAGTACTCCGTACAAATCTCTGTTCTCTATGGTTTGGGAAAAATATACTCAACACGGAGAGCACGGAGAAACACAAAGAAAATAACATGATAATTTTTTATTTCTATTTTCTCTATTACATTTTTCTCTATCTTTTTTTCCAAATTTTTATAGTTTCTTGATTCGCTTTTCTATTCTCTTGTCTGCTACAAATTAACAATTCTTATATGCGTCAATGAAAACGCAAAACGACGTAAAAACTATGATTTAAAGAATTGAGAAGTGAAAAAAGACCTCTCCTAAAGCCCTCTCCTTCGCAAGGAGAGGGGTGCCCATAAGGACGGGGTGAGGTTTCAATCCCTCGACAAATAAATTTTGGTGCAAATACTAATTGTAGAAACGCAAAATGCCCGTAGGCAAGGATTTTAGCAAATGAGAAGTTAAGACCTCTCCCCATGCCCCTCTCCTTACCAAGGAGAGGGGTGCCCATAAGGGCGGGGTGAGGTTTTCAATTCTCCGGCATTAACATGCGGCTTAAATTATTTATCAAAATGCAATGCTTTAAAATTTGTCACAATTCTTGTAAATGATATGAATCCGGTTTGTTTTTTGTGATTTTGATTAAATCTACAAAAGCACTTGCCGCAGGTGACAATATTTTGTTCTTCAACCAAATCACTCTCCAATGGGTAATGATTGGAAGTCCTTCTCCCGGAATGATTTTTACCAAGCCATTTTCAATTTCCCGTTTTATACTCATCAGTGGAACAATGGATATACCCAAACCGGCCAACACAGCTTGTTTTACGGCTTCGTTTGAAGATAATTCAATTTTATGACGGGCATCGAGATGGTATTTTTGATGAAGGAAATATTTTTCCATCAACATTCTTGTGGCAGACCCCTTTTCCCTGAATATCATCGGTAGATTTTTTTCATCAATGCCGTTTTTTACAACCATTACCAACTCATTGCGAATGAGAATTTCCTCATTGACGGCAAATGAAGTGGGCAGCAATGATACTACTGCCAATTCGGAGGTTCTATCCAACAACGATTTGATTGCATTGGTTCGGTTGGTGAAATCGAGCTTTAAATCAATTTGCGGGTATTTTTTTAAATAATCAGACAAGAAATAAGGAACGACATAAATTCCGGTTGACGCGGAAGCAATTTTTAATTTTCCCGTTATATGCCTGCCGGTAGTTTTTGCCTTATATTCCAATAATTGCAATTTTTCTGTGATTTCTAAAATACTTTCATACACTTCCTTCCCCATATCAGTAATGATTAATTTCTTCCCATGCATTTCATAAAGAGGTAAATTAAATTGTTCTTGAAATTTTTTTAATTGAATGGAAACCGCCGGTTGTGTCATGTTCAATTCTTCAGCCGCACGGGTTATGCTTTTGCATTCAACCACTTTGCAGAAAATTAATAGCTGATGAATGGTATAATTCATAAAAATAATTTATAATTTTCATAGCAAATATAAATAATGTTTTATCTTTTGAAATAACTACTTTTGCCGGCAAAATTTACATTTATGATATCGTGGTTGTCTTATGTTTTTGTGTTTTATCCCATTGCATTATGGAATGTGGCAGCAATTTACCGCTCGTTCCGAGTAGACCGCTTGATAGAATTTACAAAAAACATTTTTTTGGCAGCCATTTTAACCGGTGTGGTCGAACTTTGTTTATTGTTGGCTGAAATATCTTCAGAACAAACCATTGAGATATTGATGTTCCATTGGAAAATCGACAAAGTAAGTATTGTATTTTTCACCATGGTATCTGTGATTGGTTGGACAGTTTTAAGTTTTAGCAAAAATTACCTATGGGGCGATAAAAAACAGCAGATATTCACAGCCCGTTTAATTTTCACAATTGCATCGGTGTTGCTTTTGATGATATCGGGAGATGTGATTTTGTTTTTTGCCGGTTGGGTGTTGTCGGGATACGGATTGAGAAAGTTGATTTCACTTTATGATGACCGTAAATATGCCATCATAACCGGAAAGAAAAAGAAAATAATGAGTATATTATCGGCAAGTTTGTTATTGGTGGCTTTTCTCATCATTGTGATTTCAACCGGTCAATGGGATTTGAACAACATTTTCCTGACGAGTTCTTCTCATGCCATTGATCAATCAACACTTGAATGGGCTGCAATTTTTCTTGCACTTGCAGCTATTGTCAAATCTGCCCATATTCCTTTTCACGGTTGGGTTTTGGGAATGATGGAAGCTCCCACACCTGTTTCGGGCATTCTTCATGCAGGTTTGTTAAATGCGGGACCATATTTGATTATTCGATTTTCGACTCTGTTCGATCAAGTTTCTGTGGCACCGGATATACTGATCATTTGGGGTGGACTCTCTGCCATGTATGGCACGTTGGTATCTTTTTACCAACCTGCGGCCAAAACGCGATTGTCCTATTCAAGTATAGGGCATATGGGATTCAGCACCATGCTTTCGGGCTTAGGTTTATATCCTGCAGCCGTGTTGCATCTTATCGGACATTCATTTTACAAAGCCCATACGTTTTTGTCGTCCGGTAGTGAAATTGATAAATACCGGATTATTCAAACCCGTCATATTTATTTTGCCAAACTTACCAAATGGCATATAATTTCCGGTTTTGCCACAGGAGTTGTGTTATTTCTAATTTTTTCGAAATTGTTCAAAGGCACTTTTTTTCCTTATTATCCCTTTTTTGTTTTGGGATTCATCATTACCATCGGCATATCGGCATTTATTGTCAACACAAGTGTTTATAGTAGTTATAACAAAGGACTGATGAATATGTTGATTTTCACAATCACTGTTTTTCTTTCATTTTTTCTTTTTGAAACAGGAGCTGAATACATTATTCCGGTATCCATCAAAAATTTCGAACATGATTATTGGTTATTTACCTCAACAACATTTATAATGATAATGTTTATACTATTGGCTCTTTATGCCGTCATGTTAAAATGGCGTTATCTTCCTCCCATTCCCAAATGGGATGTATATGTAAGAAACGGATTTTACTTGCATGCCTGGTTCGATCAACAAATCATCAAATCAAGCAAAAAATAATAAAATCACAAACATGATAATCAATACATTGGATAAGGTTTGTAAAACAATTGCTCCAACTTGGCCGCTCGAAAATTCGGTAGCTGTCAATCCTTTTTGGGGTATGATAGATTTGTCTTATCACGAGTGCGCCTTGAGAGTATTTCGCAATGGCAATATAAAAATGTATATGCCGGCGAAATACTATTTGAATCTCATGCAAAATGGATACATAAAAGATAAATATCTCCAAAAATCCTTGAATAAATGTCAAAGTCAATGGAAAGTGAATCTTGTCAAAGAGAAATTGCAACACTTAAATGAAAAATCTATTCCTTCTCAAAAATTAATGACCATTGCCGAGATGATTGACCAAAAAACCGGTAATGATTTTCAACAAACTGTAGTTAATGAAACATCAGCCCGGCTATCTGTTTATTTTGACAAGTTTGGCGATTATTTTCCAAAGTCGGGAGAAGAATTGTTTTATCAATGGCATCAGGACGCCACGATAGATTTGATGCCGGAAATTGCCGGAATGAAAAATTTCAGGTCGTTTATAAAGCAGATACCGGATGATTATCAAAAAGCGTTTGTTTTTTGTTCAGAAAAATTAAACTTAAACGAAGAGGAACTTGAGCAATATCTACATGCCGTTTTATTGAATTTAATAGGTTGGTCTTCTTATTTGGCGGGCATTGATTGGGATAACCGCCTGTCAGGAAAACAAAGTGACTATTTAAAATCATTGACATGCATTCTATTGTGTTGGGAAACATATTTTCATCAACATTTTCCCGAATATGTTGAAGAATGGGAAAAAGATCTGCGTGTAAAAATCAACCAAGCATTACCCGGTGAAATAAAAGAATATTTTGAATTATTGAAGATTTGCCATTATGCCATGGAGTTTAGATTGCAGGACGATCTTGTACTCAAATTTAATTCCCGGCCTGCCGGCAATCAAAAAAAAGAACCCGGCATACAAATGGCATTCTGTATAGACGTGAGATCCGAAGTTGTCAGAAGACATATTGAATCGCTGATACCGGAAGTGGAAACAATAGGTATCGCAGGATTTTTTGGATTTCCGATACAATTTTATCCTGTCAACAACACATCCGGTAAAAAACAATGTCCTGTATTGATTAATCCTCAAGGAAAGATTTTTGAAAAACCTGTTAAAGAAGACCCCAAAAAGTTTCTGATAAATCACAAAATTGATGATGCCATAAGGCATTTTAAGTTCAAATATAAAATTGGGGTAGTGTCAGGATTTAGTTATGTAAGTCCATTGGGATTATATTATTTGCCAAAACTCATCGGAGATAGTTTAAAACTAACACGTCCTATCGAAAACCCAAAAGAATTGGATTTAGGTAATTTGATCCAAGGCAAGACCATGCCGGATCTTTCTCCCATACCATTTGAGATTCAAGTGCAAATGGGCTTGTTTGCTCTCAAAGCTCTCGGAATAAAAGACAAAATGGGGAAATTGGTGGTATTGACGGGCCACGGATCGACTTCGGTCAACAATCCTCACGCCACTTCGCTTGATTGTGGAGCATGCGGAGGAAATTCCGGAGAAGTGAATGCTTTGGTCGGATCCATGATTTTAAATGACCCAAACATTCGTGAAGAAATTCGAAAACATGGTATCGTCGTTCCGGAAGATACCTATTTTATGGCAGCCATTCATGACACAACTACCGATCAAATAACTCTATTGAGGACAGACCTTGTACCGGAATCACATGTGGCGCTGGTAACTCAACTTCAAAAAAAATTACATGAAGTAACACGTATGGTACGCGAAGAAAAAGTGAAACGATTTTCCCACGAACCGTTTACAACCCCCACCACTATCGTTCAACGTTCAAAAGATTGGTCGCAAGTAAGACCCGAATGGGGGCTGGCCGGTTGCCATTCATTTGTAATTGCACCACGCGAACATACCAAAGGTATTGATTTAGATGGAAAAGTGTTTTTGCACAATTATGATTTTAAAAAAGATAAAGATTTTTCTATTCTTGAAAATTTAATGACAGCTCCCATGGTCGTAACCCACTGGATTAACATGCAATACAATGCCTCGACGACTGATCCGGCAAAATTAGGAGCAGGAAATAAAACGTTACACAACCCCGTCAGCGGACTTGGAGTTTTAGAAGGAAGTACAGGAGATTTGAGAATTGGTCTGCCTTTGCAATCCATTCATGACGGTACCGAATGGCAACATATGCCTGTAAGATTAAATGTCTTTATAGAAGCACCCGAAAACAATATCATTGAAATTATCGAAAAACACAAAATTTTACAATCTCTTGTCAAAAACGAATGGATTTTTATTTTTTCTCTTGACGAACAAGGTATAGTCAAAAGCAAATTGAAATATCAAACCGGATTTGTTGTTGAAAACCCCGTTTGATTCAATAAAAACGAAAACCCGAAGAACTTAAACGAGTTCCGGCAAATTATGTGTGAAAAAATATAAATTTTCAAAAAACAAAAGTATATGTCTATCTCTTGCAATATCTTGCAAACTTTTCAAAGTATAAAAAATTAATCCATAACTTCGCATTTTAAAACAAAAGAAAATGGCAGGAAAAAAAGCCGTTAAAGAAAGCCCGGAGAAACCCAAAAAAATAACCACTCATGTTTTGCAGGAAATGAAAAACAGAGGGGAAAAGATTAGTATGCTCACGGCATACGATTATTCACTTGCCCGTATAATTGACGAAGCCGGAATAGATGTAATACTGGTTGGCGATTCGGCTTCAAATGTCATGGCCGGGCACGAAACCACTTTACCCATCACTCTTGATCAAATGATTTATCATGCCTCATCGGTTGTGAGAGCTGTAAAAAGAGCATTGATTGTGGTAGATTTACCTTTTGGCAGCTATCAAGGCAACTCAAAAGAAGCCCTACAATCGGCCATAAGGATAATGAAAGAATCGGGAGCACACGCCGTTAAACTGGAAGGAGGATCAGAAGTGATTGAAAGTATTCAACGGATACTCTCCGCCGGCATTCCTGTGATGGGGCATTTGGGGCTCACACCCCAATCAATCTATAAGTTTGGCACATATTCGGTCAGAGCAAAAGAAAAAGCCGAAGCTGAGAAATTGCTAAAAGATGCCAAACTGTTGGAAGAAGTGGGATGCTTTTCTATTGTGCTGGAAAAAATACCCGCGAAATTAGCCGCCAAAGTATCGTCTCAATTAAAAATTCCCGTTATAGGCATCGGAGCCGGCGACAAAGTTGACGGTCAAGTATTGGTGCTACATGACATGCTGGGAATCAATAAAGATTTTTCTCCGAGATTTCTAAGGCGTTATTTAAATCTTTACGAGGATATAAGCAATGCCGTGCGGCTTTATATTAAAAATGTGAAAGAAGGTGATTTTCCGAACAAAAATGAGCAGTATTGATATTTTTTAGTTTTTTTGACCTAAAATTCGCAAAATGCCGGTAGTTTATCTTACTCGCAGAGAAAGGTTTAATGCCGCTCACCGATTGTTTGTCGAAAGTTGGGATGACGCAAAGAATTTGGCGGTATTCGGAAAATGCAGCAATCCTCTCTGGCATGGTCATAACTATGAGTTGTTTGTAACCGTTAAAGGAGAGCCTGATCCCGTAACCGGGTTTATTGCCAATCTTAATCACATAAGTGAAATAATCCGTAAAAAAATTATCGAAAAATGCGATCACAAAAACCTGAATCTCGAAGTGGATTTTTTGCAAAATATACAACCCACCACCGAAAACTTGTGCATTGCATTTTGGAAAGAATTACAACCGGAATTTGAAAAATTAAACATCCGGCTTCACTGTGTTAAATTGATTGAAACCGAAAATAATCAAGCAGAATACTATGGAGAATAAAAAATTTGATCCCGAAGAAAGCATTGACGGATATGTCAAAGAAGAACGTTACAATTCCAAAATCATTGAAGAATTAACTCATCATTATCAATCGATCATTCA
The DNA here is from genome assembly GCA_026003395.1 of Vicingaceae bacterium. Classification (NCBI taxonomy): domain Bacteria; kingdom Pseudomonadati; phylum Bacteroidota; class Flavobacteriia; order Flavobacteriales; family Vicingaceae; species Vicingaceae bacterium. The sequence continues at coordinate 4,149 of BPHE01000028.1, read as the reverse complement.
ACTTATCGGTGAAGACCCCCAAAGAGAAGGGTTAAAAAAAACTCCCGAAAGAGTTGCCAAAGCTATGCAATACTTGACACATGGTTATGATCTGGATCCTGTGGAAATCATTCGTTCGGCTATGTTTCAAGAAGATCATAAACAAATGGTCGTAGTGAAAGATATCGAAATATACTCTTTGTGCGAACATCATCTTCTCCCTTTTTTTGGTAAAGCTCATGTGGCATACATCCCCAATGGATTTATTGTAGGTCTCAGTAAAATACCCCGAGTGGTCGAAGTGTTTGCCAGACGCTTGCAAGTGCAAGAACGTTTGACCGATCAAATAAGAGATTGTATACAACAAACATTAAATCCTTTAGGAGTGGCCGTGGTGGTTGAATGCACACATCTTTGCATGCAAATGAGAGGTGTGCAAAAACAAAATTCCGTCACCACAACATCTTCATTCTATGGAGAGTTTGAAAAAGAAGCCACAAGAAGGGAGTTTTTTAATATCATTAGCGCAAATTTGCATTAATAACAAAAATTATATACTATGAGCAAAATGGCATTTGTTTTTCCGGGACAAGGATCGCAATTTCCGGGTATGGGAAAAGAATTGTACGAGCGTTTTGAGGAGGCACGTCGTATGTTTCATAAAGCAAATGATATTCTCGGTTTTGAAATTTCTGAGATAATGTTTCATGGCACCGAAGAAGAATTAAAACAAACCAAGGTTACACAACCTGCCGTATTTATTCACTCGGTCATAACGGCCAAAATTTATGAACAAAAAACAGGTATCAAACCTTCTATGGTTGCCGGGCATTCATTGGGAGAATTTTCGGCATTAGTTGCCAATGGTTGTCTTGAATTTGAGCCGGCGTTGCAATTGGTAGCCACCCGTGCTCAAGCCATGCAAAAGGCCTGTGAGGCCATTCCAAGCACTATGGCAGCAGTGTTGGGATTGGATGATTCAATCGTGGAGCAAATTTGCTCTACCATAGACGGCGTGGTTGTGGCTGCCAATTATAACTGCCCCGGACAATTAGTCATCTCGGGTGAAATGAAAGCCGTAGAAAAAGCTTGTGAAAAATTAAAAGAAGCAGGGGCTAAACGTGCTCTATTGCTTCCGGTTGGAGGTGCTTTTCATTCGCCATTGATGGAACCTGCCAAAAACGAACTGAAAACTATGATAGAAAAAACTCCATTCAACCGACCCTTTTGCCCGGTCTACCAAAATGTAAACGCCAAAGCCACAATCGACCCTGACGAAATAAAACAAAACTTGATTGAACAGCTGACAGCACCTGTCAGATGGACACAATCTGTCAGACAAATGATTAGCGATGGTTGCACAAAATTTGTGGAATGCGGTCCCGGCAAGGTTCTTCAAGGACTCATCAAGAAAATAGACGGCTCTGTTGAGGCCATTTCAGCTGACTTATCTTAAAAAAATTAAATATGAAAAATTTATTGTTTCAATTGATTTTATTTGTATCAACATTAAACATTCTGCCTATGACTGCACAAAACAAAAATTTCTATGATTTTGTGGTCAAAGACATTGATGGGAATGATTTTGATTTTGCCCAATTAAAAGGAAAAAAAGTAATGATCGTCAATGTGGCTTCACAATGTGGCCTGACTCCACAATATCAACAATTACAAGAGTTGTATGAGCATTACAAAGATAAAAATTTTATCATCATTGCTTTTCCCGCCAACAATTTTGCCAACCAAGAACCGGGAAGCAACGATGAAATAAAAGCATTCTGTAAAAAAAATTATGGTGTAACTTTTCCGGTGATGTCAAAAATATCTGTGAAAGGACCTGATATGCATCCATTATACAAATGGCTGACGCAAAAATCATTGAATGGAAAATCGGATAATGAAGTGCAATGGAATTTTCAGAAATATCTCATTGACGAAAACGGTCAATGGGTTATGATGATTCCACCACAAACATCACCAATGGACGAAAAAATTTTGCAATGGTTAGAACAATAACCGGTCAGATTTCTTCGGTCGATATTCTTGCAGTGGGAGTTCATCCCGATGATGTTGAGATTGGTTGTATCGGCACTTTAATAAAACACCGGAAACAAGGTTATTCTTTTGGAATTGTTGATTTGACCGAAGGTGAATTAGGCACAAGAGGAAATGCTCCTTTAAGATTGGAAGAATCAAAAAAATCAGCAGAATTTTCAGGAGCCCTGTTCCGTGTCAATTTTGGCTGGCCCGATGGTTTTTTCGAGCATTCCAATGAGAATATCATAGAACTGGTTAAAATCATCCGTTTGACCAAGCCATCATATATCCTTTGCAATGCACCCAATGACCGTCATCCTGATCACGGACGTGCAAGCAAAATCGTACATGATGCCTCTTTCTATTCGGGATTGATTAAAATAAAAACTGTTTTTGAGGGATAATGAATTGCCGGCTCACCGCCCAAAAGCAGTTTTATCATACATACAAGATTATTATATGCACCCTGATTTGGTGATCGACATCAGTGATTGTATGGATGAGAAAATGCAAGCCATTCAATGTTTTGCTTCTCAATTTTACAATCCCCATAAACCTTCTGACGAACCCGAAACTCCCATTTCAAGTCCGGATTTTCTTGAGATGATCAAAGCAAGAGCACGTCAATATGGACGTCCGGCCGGATATTCTTTTGCCGAAGGGTTTGTGATTCCTCGTTATTTTGGAATAAAATCCCTTTTTGACCTGGATTGAGTATAGTTTATTTAAACTTTACTTTAAATCAACGATTGATCAACAACATCCTCGATGACAATATTTCTTGCCGGTCGTTGATGGTGACGATATATACACCGGTTTTAACAAAATCCGGTATATCCACTTTAAACCTGTTATTACCGGACAAAGCATGTTTGGATGCCAATTCATAAATTTGTTTAGAATGAATATCGGTTAACTTGATATTCACCACATTAACATTTAACGGATTGTTCCATTCAATATAAAAGTGATCATTGGCAGGATTGGGAAAAAGATGAACATTTTGATTTTCTATAGTTGTAATTCCTGTTGATGCAGCAGTTATTGTCAACGAAGAGGTGGCAGGCCGGTCTCCGGATGTAGCCTCCATTGCCATTGACGGCATTACCGGCAGCATAGATGGTTACTGATTGTCCGTTTGTTGGTGCTATCCAATCAAATGAAAATGTATAAAAACCTGTACCAGATTGAGGGGATTGATGTACTGCATTTTTTCTTCCATTGGTAGCGTTCATAAATTTCACCCCATTACCGGGATTCAGCATAACACCGGCATCGGTGTTAGCTTGTGTAAACAAAACTTCTGCACCAAAACCAAACAAATTATATGCTGTATTTTCCACGGTGATATTTATGGTGTAAGTATCACCGGGCATATATTGATTGGAATTGAAAGCCGGTATGGACGTAATGATTACATGTGTGGTATCACTTCCTCCTGAATGACAAGAATTACAATACGTTTCACCCGGACTGCCGGTGTAACCCGGTTTGCCTCCGGAATTTTGAACGACAAATGCCGATCCTGTTATCAATGCTGTCAATAGTCCGAAAAAGGAATAAAAAGTAGATTTTTTCATAACATATTTGTTTTACAAATATACATTAAATTTTTCAAACTTCACTCAGGCAAACAAAGTCCGCAGCTGCCCGTGCTTCATAAAACATTATCTTTGCTGCAAAAAATTTATTAAAAATTAATCTTATAAAAAGAAAAAATCAATTAAAGTATACATACCGGATGTGCAAAAATTTGCATAAAATTTTTCAACCTAAATACATTCGGAAAGGAAAAATTATACAATGATAAATCGCACGCTAAGTTGATAAACCAAACAGAAGCGTCGGGGCAGTAAAATTGGAAATGACTTTTAACATAAAGCAGATAGGATTTTAAGGGAAATGTACATTAAATCCGCCTATGGCGGAAATACACACAAGTCGAAGAAAAAATTTTTTTAAAATGAAACTATATATATGAGCAAAATCTTATTTGAAATATAACATTGCTATCAAAAAAGACAAAAAAGCAATCCCCACCGATATAACCATCATCATCCTGTCAAACTTTTTATCCATTTCTCTAAATCTCTCATCTACCTCTTTAAATCTTTCGTTTACCTCTTTAAATCT
>BPHE01000027.1 GCA_026003395.1 Vicingaceae bacterium | reverse complement strand
CACCGATGTGGTAATGATGATGGGAGTAGAAACACTATTAAATTGGGCAACAATAATAAGAAATATCAAAAACACGGCTATCATCAATGCTTTTGACAAAAATGCCATCTCTTTGGCTTGATCTTCCTGCTCACCGGTAAACTTTATGGTAATACCATCCGGGGCATTAAATTCGCTGAAAACTTCCTTCTTGATATTGTTTACCACCTCATTTGGATTGTAACCCTCTAAAACATTTGATGAAATTGTGATAACACGAGTTAAATTAATTCTGTTTACTGCACTATAAGTTGATCTTTTAATTGTTGAAACAACGGCAGAAAGAGGGACCTGTCTGATTTGACCGTTGCTTTGATCCCTGAAAGTGATATTTTGATTGAGCAATAATTGCGGGTTATATCGGTATTCGTCTGACAAGCGAATTTGAATGGGGTAATCATCTTCGTCAATTTTGTAGGTTGAAACCTCCATTCCATAAAGAGAGGTTCTCAAGGCCTGACCAATCTGTGCGGTAGATAGATTAAACCTGCGGGCTTTTTCTCTGTCAATTTCGACAAGCAACTCAGGAACCAATACTTCAATATTGGATTTTAGCTTCTCTATACCTGCTATTTTTTTGCTTTCAATAAAAGACCTCAATCTCTCGGAAGTTACTATCAGTGAATCATAGTTATCGCCGGATATCTCAATATTTATTGGTTTTTTTCGTGGTGGGCCCATCCGGTTTTTTTCCACAATAATTCTTACTCCGGGAATACCCACCAATGCCTTACGCACATCTTCCATCACTTTTGAAGAAGAAATTCCCCTGCGTTTTTCGAAATCCACAAAAGACACAGTCACTCTTGCTTTGTGGGGAGTTGCACTCATTTGAGGTCCGTCGGAAGGATCGGAAGTTCCTTTCCCTACCTTGGCTATTACAGATTCTATCAAAAAATTATGTTTAACTTTTTTCCCATCGATGACGGTATCCTCTTCATATTTTTTAATAACATCGTACACTCTTTTCTCTACTTCTCTTGTATATTTATCTGTTACGGTAATATCTGTACCAATGGGCAATTCTACAAAGACATTGAAAAACTGTGGTTCATTTTCAGGGAAAAAAAGTACTTTAGGCGTAAATTTCGCCAGTAAAAAGAAAGAAAAAAGCAACAAAAATATTGTTCCAAAGAAGAAATACCTTGGATTTTTCTTTCGTAAGGCAAAACCCAAAAAACGCGCATAGGCATTCTCTAACCTTGGAAGGAAATTATATTGAAACTTTTTAACTCTTTTATAGAACCACAGAGAATAAAACAAATCAATTACAGCAAGGATTATCAATAAATTGGTTGCAGACTTCCAACCGAACAAAAGAAACAATAAAGCAAAGCCTGCCATAATAGCCACTCTTTTGATCACTTTCTTTTTTTCAGGGTCATTCTCTTTGTCTTTCATAAATCTTGAAGCCAGGGCAGGATTAATGACAAGCCCCACAAACAATGAAGAGGACAATACAATAATCAAAGTAACGGGCAGGTATTTCATAAATTCTCCTATCATACCCGGCCAAAATGCCAATGGTACAAAAGCGGCCAATGTAGTTGCCGTAGATGAGATAATGGGCCATGCAACCTCACCGGTGCCTTGTTTTGCGGCTTCTTTCAGTGATAAACCTTCCTCACTACGAAGCCGGTATATATTTTCGATCACCACAATTCCGTTGTCAACCAACATTCCTAATGCCAATATCAATGAAAACAACACTATGATACTCATGGTTACTCCCATAAAATTTAAAACGGCAAATGAAATTAGCATAGATAGTGGTATGGCCACCCCAACAAAAAAAGCATTTCTCAAGCCAAGGAAAAACAATAAAACAACAATCACCAATATCATTCCTGAGATTATAGAATTTTCAAGATTATCAATCTGACTACGAGTACGTTTACTTTGGTCATTGGTAATGGTTATTTGCAGATTTCCGGGCAAATATGACTTTTTGGCTTTATCAATTATAGCCAGGATCTTGTCTACGGCTTCTATTAAGTTTTCACCGCTTCGTTTCACCACATCGAGAGATACCACCGGTTTTCCAAATTGCCTGGCAAAACTTGTGGCTTCTTCTTCTTCAAACTTTACATTGGCTATATCTTTGAGATAAACAATATTTCCTTTTTCTCTTTTAACAATGATGTTAGCCAAATCGCGGTAATCGTTTATGCTTCCATCCACACGCAACGTACGACGCATACCATCAATCAAGATTTCACCTCCCGATATACTCACATTTTCAGATTTTATGGCATTCTCCACATCATTGAACGAAACTTGCACAGCTTCCATCTTGGGCAGATCGAGTTCGACTTTCACTTCTTTTTCATTTATACCACGTATGTCGGCTGAGGATATTTCAGGTAAATATTCTATTTCATCCTGTAACTGCTCTGCATATCTTTTCAATTCTTCCTGAGAAAAATCACCGGAAAGATTTATATTTAAAATAGGGAAATCCGAGAAATTCAGTTCGAAAACATTTGGATCAGCAGGAAGATCCTTGGGAAAATCTTTGTCGGCTTTTGCTTTATCCACGGCATCTTTAACTTTACGTAGAGCTTCTTCGGTGGTCACATCAAACTTAAATTCTACCAATATGGTTGAGTATCCCTGTTGAGAAATCGACTTTATCTTGTCAATACCGCTGATCGATTTTATCTCCTTCTCTATTGGCCTTGTAATGAGCTTCTCTATATCTTCAGGAGAATATCCGGGATAAGCCGTACCGACATAAATGGTCGGTATTTTTATTTCCGGGAATGATTCTTTGGGAATGGTAACATAGGATGAAAATCCGATTATAACTAAAAGCACTGTTAAAACGAAAACTGTTTTATAGTTGTTGACAGCCCAATTGGAAATACCAAAATATCTTGTTATCTTTTTTTGACTTTGGTTTTGCATAATTAATTGTTTTTTACAATTACTTGTTCTTTATCTTCTACCATTCTTGATCCTTTATCGATAATTACATCTCCGGGTATAACCCCTTCGGCAATCAAAAGATTGTCTTTGGCTTCATAAGCAATTTTCACAGGTGTTTTTATGGCAATGGTTTTATTGTTATCGTATGAAATTTTGTATACAAAATTGTTTCCTTGAAAATCCTGCAATACCACTCTCGCTGGCAAGACAATGGCCGAATCTATTTTATTTCTTACAATATTTATGGTAACCAATTGATTCGGGAAAAATTCTGCTTTTTCGGGCAGATCAATAAAAATCTTGAACGTGCGATTGGCTTTATTGATAAAACGGCTGACACTGCTGATGCGTGTCGTAATTTTTTTATTTTCAATGGCGGATTCTATCACCACCGCTTGCCCCTCTTTGACTTCATCAATGTAATCTTCAGAAATCTCGCTTTCGACATACAATCCACTCAAGTTGACCAAACGTAACAATGGAGTCGGGCCGGCCATCTCTCCTAATTTCACGTATACTTCATCAACCACACCGTCAAAAGGTGCTTTTACGTTGTATTTGTCAAGCTGAGTTAGCAAGGATTGGTATCTGTCTTCCAGCGATTCTTTTCTGTTTTTTGCTTCAAGATATTGTATTTCGCTACCGATGTTTTTTTCCCACAATGCTTTTTGTTTTTCATAAACAGTTTTTGCAAGATCCAGTTGGGTTTTGACTTCTTCTATATTTTTTTTGATCAATTCGGCATCCATACTGATCAATATTTGACCCTTTTTGACCCTGTCACCTTCTCTCACGTTTATGGCTATGATTTTACCTTGTGCTTCGGGCATGATTTGGGCGGCATGACGCGCATTAACGTTCCCACTGAAACTCAAGGTAATGTCAAATGTTTGAGGGTCTACTTTAATTGTTGATACATACAACAATGCGGCACTGTCTTGTTGTAAATCGGTAATTTTTTGGTTTACTTCATCCAACTCTTCTCTTAGTTGATCTATTTGTTTTTTTAAAGAATCCCGTTTTTCTATTAAACGGCTCAAATCACTGTTTTCATGATTGCCTGACCGGCATGCGGCCAGTATTGCCACTAACGATACCAAAAGAATTTTTCTCATAGTTTTACTAATTCAATATGTTTTCTAAAGTTGATTTTTTATTTAAAACTTCCATCGATGCAGCCAAATAGGATGAATAAGCCATCATCCATTGCGTATAGGTTTGGTTTAACTCCATGCCTGATGCTGTCCCGTTTTTATATTTTTCCACGGTTTGCAGATAAATTTCTTTAGCCAGTGTGGCATTTTTTTCTTGTTTGTTCAATTCGTCAAGGGCCGAAATAAAATCATTCTTGGCGGATTGAAATTGCAATTGAAGTGTATTGGATACATTTTCTTTCATAATTCCGGCTTTTTGCCAATCCAGGCGTGCCTGCGACATTTTAGCCAATCGCATACCCCCTTTCAAAATAGGAAACTTCACATTGATTCCCCATATATCTGCCGGAAACCAGGACTGATTGCTGTCAAAAAAATTGAATTTATTGCGGAAGGCCTGTTCTTGATGAGTATAAAAAGCACCCAATGAGGGTAAAAAAGAAAACTTTTCTTTTTTCAGATTGAGCTTCATCAGCAATTCCTGGGTTTCGGCTGTTTTGAATTCTTCGGTCTGCTCAGGATTGAAATTGACATTCAATAATTGTCCCGGATATTCTTTCGCTTCAGATATCAACTCATCCAATGTTTGAGTCAAATGCAAGGGCGTGTTCACAGGATTGCCCAAGTGCAAATTTAATATCATGTAAGCAGTTTCTTTTTGCCTGTGTGCACGGGCAGACATATTTTTGGCGTTGAGATAGTTAATTTCTGCTTGTTGCAAAGTTATTTTATCTATTATTCCAAGCTTGTACATCTCTTTCGAATCTTCAAATATTTTCAATGTGCTTGATAGTGCAGAATCTGCAATCAGTAAATTGTTATCTGCCAGCAAACAGGTAGTATATGCCTGTTCAATCTGAGATTTTATGTCATCTTGATTTTTTGCATATTGTATTTCCGATAACTGTTGATAAGTACGTGATGCTTGCAGACCTACTATGTATGTTCCGTCAAAAATCAATTGTGAGGCACTAATGTTTAAAGTTGCATTGTAGTTAGTTCCGAATTGAACCGGAATCAGTTGATCAGCGGGAGCTGCAGGATTAAAGGCATTGGCCGGTATCACGGTTGTGGGACGTTTGATGTTGTTTTGAAAGTTGAACTCACTGTTTAGTTGAGGCAAGCCAATTCCGGTAGTTTCCCATACTTTTTGCCTGGCAATCAACATGTCTTTTTCAGATGTGCGAATTTGGGGATTGTGTTGCATGGCATAGTCCACGGCTTCTTTTAATGAAAGCCTGATCGTATCACCACCTGCCAACAAAAATTGACATAACGCCAGCATCCATATGGTTGTCAAAAATTTTTTCATAGTATTATTCTTCTTTTTTCATATATTCCTCAAACTTAATTTTTCCCTGATCGGTTGCTATTCCATAAATATGGTATCTGAGTAATTCAACAAAAATTTCTGAAAAGTTTAATTTTTCTAAAGGGAAAATGCTTGCGTCAATAAATGCATCAATTCTCAAAAGAAAAAACCTGTTGACTATTTCTTCGTTGAAATCTTTGCGATAGAAGCCCTCTTTTTTGCCTCGCAATGCATTTTCGTTCAATTTTTTCAAATAATATTCTTTGTGTAATTGTTGTATCATTTGATAAGATTCACCGTAATATTTCTCCAAATCAAAGTGAACAGAAGGGTGTATCTTTATCAATTTTTGCATGACATATTTGGCACTTTTAACAACTTCATCAATGGCATCCCGGCTGTTCTTTTTTATTTCCTCCATGATTTGCCGGTCATGAAAACATTCTCTTTCAATTGCTTGTTTCACCAAATCGTCTTTGTTTGAGAAGTGTTGGTATAAAGTTTTTTTCGATATCCCTAATTTGCGGGCAATATCATCCATGTTTAAACTTCTGATTCCTAATTGGTGAAATAACTCCAATGATTTCGAAAGTATTTTGTCTTTTTTTGATGAACCCATAACGGACGCAAAAGTATTTATTTTTTTCTCGCAGGAAACATTTTTATATCAAAATCGTTTCCTTTTAATTTTTTTTAAGAAATATGTTTATGCGTAATATGTTCCGAATTCTACGACAATAAATCATTACATGGTTCTGTTTCGTTCTAAAAGATTGTCCCGAATTTTTCTTATTGATTTTTTACCGGTACAGGCTTGGCTGACTTTTGTATTTTTGCTCAAAAATCACATAAAACAAATTGAAAAAACATGTTAAACCTGAAATCTTTTGTATTTAATCCCTTTCAAGAAAATACGTATATTTTACACGATGAAACCAAAGCTTGGATTATAGATCCGGGCATGTATCTCGGACATGAAAAAACCGAGCTTAATCAATATATTCGAAAACACCATTTGCATGTAGAAAAAATTTTATTGACGCATGCTCATATTGATCATATACTTGGGCTTGATTTTTTATGCCGGGAATGGAATTTGCTCCCTTACATGCATCATCTGGAGGAAATAAATTATTATTCTGTTGAGCAGGTGGCTTCTTTGTATGGCATACCAAATGTATTCCCCGGACCGGAAAAATATTTTCCATTGAACGAATCCGCCACATTGAACTTCAACAACATTGAGATAGAAGTTCGATTTGTGCCCGGCCATTCGCCCGGGCATGTTGCATTTATCATTCATGAACTGAAAATGGTCATTTCCGGAGATGTGATTTTCTATGAAAGCATCGGAAGGACTGATCTCCCGGGAGGAAATTTTGAACAATTGGAACAAAGTATAAAAACACAACTGTATGTATTGTCGGATGATTACACAATTTATCCCGGACATGGTCATTCCACAACTATAGGCCACGAAAAAAAACACAATCCGTTTGTCAGACCCTAACAAAACTCCTTAAAAAGACAATAAGATCAACAATTTTAACGATCCCACAAATTATAAAGATTCCATTGTCAGATCAAAGGGCATTTTGCTCATTGTCTCAAAATAAAATTCAGATTGCATGGTTGAGATTGTGAAACCTAAATCATTCTCACTCATAGATTTTGAATTTAAACTTTTGACAGGTACTTATTTTCTTTTGTATTTTCGCAAAAAAAATTAAACGATGAACAAAATAAAAATAGGTGTAGCGGGTGCCGGCACGATGGGTTCAGGCATTGCACAGTTGGCAGCCACTTTCGGACATGAAACTTTTTTATATGATGCTTATCCGCAAGCATTACAAAAAGCAGCCGAAAATCACAAAAACATTCTCACACGTCTCGAGGAAAAAGGAAAATTATCGGAAGAAGAAAAAAATCAAATTTTAAAACGTATACATTATTCAAATAATATCGAGGATTTTGACAGATGCGGGTTGATTATAGAAGCTATAGTAGAAAATACAGAATTGAAACAAGATCTGTTTCGCACATTGGAAAGTTTGATCGATAAAAACGCCATTTTGGCCACCAATACATCATCCTTATCTGTAACATCCATTGGAGGCACACTCAAACATCAAGAGCGTTTTTTAGGGTTGCATTTTTTCAATCCGGCCCCATTGATGCCATTGGTTGAAATAATTCCTTCTATAGCCACTCATCAAAAATATTTGAAACAAGCAAAAGACATTGTTGAATCATGGGGTAAAACCACAGTGATTGCAAAAGATACACCGGGCTTTATCGTCAACAAAGTTGCACGTCCGTTTTACGGAGAAGCGCTTAGAATATATGAAGAAGGGCTGGCTACTTTTGCAGAAATTGACCAATCAATGAAAAAATTGGGTGGATTTAAGATGGGGCCATTTGAATTGATGGATTTTATCGGAAATGACATAAATTATAAAGTGACCGAAAGTGTTTTTGAGGCATTTTATTTTGACCCCCGCTATAAACCTTCATTTACACAAAAACGCATGGTGGAAGCCGGCCGTTTGGGTAGAAAAACAGGAATAGGTTATTATGATTATTCAAAACCTGATGCCTTGGAAGTAATTGAGAAAGCAATACCAAAACAGTTTGTTTTCGAAAGAATATTGTTTATGCTTATTAACGAAGCTGCAGATACTTTATTCTGGAACATAGCCACTGCAAAGGACATTGACATTGCAGTCACGAAAGGAGTAAATTATCCTAAGGGATTGCTAAGTTGGGCCGACTCTCTAGGTTTGGAAAAAATCAGAGATGGTTTGGATCTGCTCTATGACAAATACCGTGAGGATCGCTACCGGTGTTGTCCTCTCATCAGGGAAATGGCACAAAAAGGCAAAAATTTTTTCAAATGAAAAAAGACGATTTGCAAAAAATCTTGCCCGCATGTATTGAAGCCGTAAAAAAAGCCGGCCATTACATCAAAACACAACGCATATCCCTAAGTGATGTTGACGAAAAAGAAAAAAACAGTTTGGTAAGCTATGTCGATCGTCAGGCCGAAGAAATTTTGGCAGATGCGCTGAACAAAATTTTACCGGATGCAGGATTTTTAACAGAAGAAAAAACTGTAACACAGAGTACTCAGACCAATCTAAGATGGATTATTGATCCACTTGACGGCACAACCAATTTCGTTTATGGAATTCCATTTTTTTGTGTCAGCGTTGCTTTAGAAGCAGCCGGCAAAATTCTTTTAGGTATAATATATGAACCTGTTAGAGACGAATGCTTTTATAGTTATGACGGTTCTCATGCATATCTAAATGGCAAAGAGATATCCGTAAGAAGTTCCGGCAAATGGCACGAATCGGTCATCGTTACCGGATTTCCATACAACCTGCATGGTATTGAAGAACAATATTTTTCTGTTTTTAAAGAAGTGACCTTGCAAACCCGCGCCATGAGACGTCTTGGATCAGCTGCGCTTGACCTGGCTTATGTTGCCTCCGGAAGAATGCATGCTTTTTATGAAGCAAGATTGAATGCATGGGACATTGCCGCCGGTGGTTTGATTGTAAAAAATGCCGGTGGAGTGGTTTGTGATTTTTCAGGCAACGACCATTGGTTGGAAGGAAATATTGTGGCCGGAAATGAACAAGTAGTACATGCTTTAATTGAAATTCTCAAGAAAAACGAATTTTAAATTAATTGCCTCTCCATTCTTTTTGATTAGTTGCGCGCAGTTTCTTTCAATTTTTTCTCCAGATGCTTTTCGGTCAATAAAAATTTAATCGTGTTGTTTAAATTGAATTTAATTTTCTATAAGAACAATGTGTGTTGTCAGTAGTATTTTATGCAATTTTGCAGCTATGTTGAAAGGATTCCTACACAATGCATCTTTAAGCAAACGTTGGTTGTTTTTGTTGTTGAGTGTGATATTTTTTGTAAGTATTGCTTCATTGTTGAATGCCGTATTGCTTAAATATGTCTTTGGCATATCCCCTGTTGACAACATGACCGACAATTTGATCAATCGATATAATGCCCAATATGTCAGGGCTATGAAATTTACTCAAATGATTAGTTCTATTGCCTTTTTTATCATCCCATCGTTGTTTTTTGCCTGGGCTGTAAGCCGTCATCCGGTCAAATTCCTTGGACTTCATGCTAAATCGGAATGGACTTTGTATGGATTGGTCATTTTGGCCACTTTAACAAGCGACCAATTTATTGCCTACACGGGATATCTTAATGACCAAATGCATTTACCGGGTTTTTTAAGTGATTTGGAAGCATGGATGCGGGACAAAGAAAAAGAATTAAATGATATAGCAGAGGTTTTATTGACGGCATATAGCCCAAATGATTATTTGTTCAATGTTTTCATCATGGCCCTGATACCCGCCATTGGCGAGGAATTGTTGTTTAGAGGCATTGTACAACGCTTGTTGTATAAACAGTTACATAATATCCATTGGGCCATTATATTGACTGCCATTATTTTCAGTGCATTGCATTTTCAGTTTTTGGGTTTTATACCACGGTTCATATTCGGCGTTATGTTTGGTTACATTTATTATTTCACCAAAGATTTAAAAACCGTGATAACTGCTCATTTTTTCAACAACTTCAGTGTTGTGACATTGCATTATTTTTTGCCGGACAAAGCCGATCTCGAAAAATTCGGCAAATTGTCTGCCGATCAACCTTTATGGGCATTATTTTCATTTTTATGTATGACGGGGTTGATGTATGTAATTTACAGGTATTCTCAAAATAAAAATCTTGAATATGAAGAAAACAATGACATTTAAACGTCTACGGGATTTTTTCAAAACTTATTTTTTGAGAGGACTGTTTTATATAGCACCATTAATTCTGACCGTATATATTTTGTATTCATTTTTGTTATGGATCTATCAATTGTTGCCGGTTAAAAATATTTGGTATTTGCTTCTTTCTCTAATATTTCTTTTAACCGGTATAACGATAATAGGATTTTTAGGCTCCGGCCTGCTCCGTTCGCTTTTTTTGACTTTTGAAAAAATTCTTGAGGGAACTCCCCTTGTCAAGGTTATTTACACTTCACTAAAAGATTTGCTGGATGCATTTTCGGGTGCCAAAAAAAAATTTGATCATCCGGTGCTTGTCAAAGTAAATGAGCAACCATTAATCTACCGCATGGGATTTGTCACCAAAAGTACGGCCGAATTGATAGGTATTGAGAAAAAACTGGTGGTGGTTTATTTTCCATTTTCTTATGCATTGACAGGAGAAATGATACTGACTCCTTCCGAAAATATTGAGCCGATTGAAAACATTAAATCGGCAGATGCCATGAAATTTATTTTATCGGGAGGCATTACCAATATTGATATAAACGACAAAAATGAATAGAGCAGGACTGAAAGATTATTTGTTTCTACATTTCATTATTTTTATTTGGGGTTTTACGGCTATCCTTGGCAAATTGATCAGTTTACAAGCCATTGATTTAGTTTGGTTCCGCTTGATTTTTGCAATGAGTGGTTTGGTGTTTTTGATGTGGTGGAAAAAAATTCCTTTTCCAAAAAAATTGCCATTAAAACTTTTATGGGTGGGCGTTATCATTGCCCTGCATTGGCTGACTTTTTTTGGCAGCATAAAGATTTCCAATGCTTCGGTGGCTTTAGTTGCAATTTCTACTGCACCGGTATTCTCAGCCCTGATGGAACCTTTTTTTTACAAACGTAAAAACATTGGCATACACGAATTGATTGTCTCGCTTCTGTCTATACTGGGAATGGCTTTGATATTTTTCGACGGCTTGATGTATTGGCAAGGAATGCTGTTGGGTGTTACAAGTGCATTTTTGGCTGCTCTGTTTACTCATATCAATGCTCAACAAGTCAGCAAAATGAATGCGCTTGTAATTAGTTTGACAGAGTTGACGGGAGCATGGTTTTTTTTAACTATTTTGTTGTCTGCAGGTTTTTTCACAAAAAGCTATCATTTGCAGATTCCGAAATCAATGGACTGGTTTTATTTGATGCTGCTTGGATGGATCTGCACCTCATTTGCTTTTTCGGCATCGGTTGAAATCATGAAAAAAATCAGCCCGTTTACTGTCACTTTATCGGTGAATCTTGAACCGGTTTATGGAATTGTGCTTGCCATGTTGATATTTGGAGAAGATGAAAAGATGAATCTCAATTTTTACGCCGGGGCTTTCATCTTGATATTCTCCGTATTCTTCTACACTTATTTGAAATATAAATCTGCAACAAAAATTGCGGGGATATGAAATATTTTTCGGCAGATCAAATATACACCTGCGGACCCGAAGGGGTCATTAACGATGGGGTGATTGTTTGTGAAGATGATGGCACCATTGTAGATATTTTGCATTCTCCACCTATAAATAAAAATTGTTTGAAAGTCAAAGGCATTATCATGCCGGGTATGATAAATTCCCATTGTCATTTGGAATTATCCTACTTGAAAGAACAAATTCCTACAAATACCGGTCTTACGGGTTTTATTGAAAAAATTCAAAGTATTAGAACCAACTATGACCGTCAACACATTGCTGCCTGCGCCCAAGAATACGATTATCACATGCAACAAGAAGGAATAGTGGCTTGTTTGGATATTGTCAACGATGATTTTACTCTGGAAGTAAAAAAAAACAGCCGGATTTTTTATTTTAATTTGATAGAAGTATTTGGTCTGAATGAAAATTACCTGAATCAAATTATTACAAAAGCAAAAAAAATTTATGACTTATTCCGGCACTCACAACAAGCCGTTATTACCTTGCATGCACCGTATTCTGTTTCTGCATCATTGTTGGAATGGTATCTTACCACAGAATCGGAATTTTTAAGTATTCACATGCAAGAATGCGCTGAAGAGAACCAATGGTTTGAAAATGGTACGGGGCGTTTTAAGGATCTTTTTGAACAATGGAAAGTTAAACAATCATTTACCATGCCAACAGGAGAATCTTCCATGCAATCATTATTGCGTGTTTTGCCGGAAAAAATTAAAACACGCCTTTGGGTTCACAACACCTATACAAAACCCGGAGATATTGACCGTGCTATGAAGTTACCTGTTGAGAATTATTGGTGCTTTTGTCCTTCGGCCAATTTGTATATTGAAGGGATTTTACCCGATGTCACTATTTTCCCTCAGGACAGATGTGTTGTCGGAACAGACAGCTTGGCCTCTAATAACGAATTATCCATATGGAAAGAAATTAAATTGTTGGACAAACATTTTCCCCAATTTGGGTTGGAACACTGGTTGAAATGTGCAACCATAACACCAGCTCGAATGATCGGTAAGGAAACCATATTAGGCAGTATAGAACCCGGAAAGCGACCCGGCTTGGTAAACATCACCGATCCCGTTAAAGAAAGTTGTCGCCCTGTCCGGTTGATATAATTGCACGCGCAATCGTATAATCAAAAGGGGTGGTTATTTTGATATTTTCCCTTAATCCCGGAACAAAATTAAGTTGGAAGCCAAAATTTTCCACCATTCTTGCCTCATCGGTAAATTCTGTGGAATATGGCTGGTTAAAGGACAATTTCAACCAATCGTATAAAAAACATTGCGGGGTTTGAATCAAACAAATTTTTTCTCTGGCAATATATTTAAAATGGTCTTTTTCTGTAATACGTGTGCTTTCCACGGGATGAATATAAGGAATGGCCGATCCTTTTTGATATGCCTCGGTGATCAATTGCATGATAAAAACAGGGTTTAAAAATGGTCTCACACCGTCATGTACACCCACAACATGGACCCGAGGAAGTGCCATAAAACCGTTTTTGACAGAATAAAACCGCTCTTCGCCCCCTTCGGTCATAATAATATCTTCCATTAAAGCACGGAAATCTTTTCGGATTCGTTCCCAATGTTCTTGATGTTGCGAATTGTATACCAATACAATGGGGCTATCCGGCAATGCAGATCGAATTTTTTCGATTGTATGAATTATAACAGGACGGTCATTAAGCAGAAGAAATTGTTTGGGTAATTGTTGTTGCATACGACTGCCTTTCCCTGCCGCCACGATGATAAATCCGCTTTTCATGGTTTTTAATAATTTTTGGATGCATTGCAATTGGTCAAATTATCTGATTTTTTCAAATTTCAGACGTTTTCCACGGCATGATTCATCAAAATTTCCGGCATGATAGACCAAATGCCCACTGACCCATGTTGACAACACTTTGCTTCTAAATTGTGTGCCTTCTAAAGGGGACCACCCACATTTGTATAAAACATTGTTTTTTTCGACCGTCCAGGGTTGATTTAAATCTACCAATACAAGATCGGCAAAATAACCCTCGCGAATATACCCACGGTCTATAATCCTGTAAATATCCGCCACCGTATGCGACATTTTTTCCACAACTTTTTCGATCGTGATTTTATTTTGATGGCAAAATTCCAGCATCATCACAAGTGAATGTTGAACCAAAGGGCCACCCGACATCGCCCGAAAATAATTTCCCGATTTTTCTTCAATAGTATGAGGTGCATGATCGGTAGCAATAATGTCAATATGATTCGTTAAAAGTGCTTCTAATAAACCTTCTTTGTCTTTTTTGGTTTTAACTGCAGGATTCCATTTTATTTTTGCTCCGAGTTTATCATAATCTTCATCACTAAACCAAAGATGATGGACACACACTTCGGCTGTAATTTTCTTGTTCCGTAATGGTGTTGTATTGTCAAACAATTGAGCTTCAGCCAAAGTTGAAATATGAAAGAAATGCAACCTATTGCCGTGTTTTCTCGCAATTTCAAGAACACGTTTAGTGGCGGTTAAGCAAGCTTCTTCGCTTCTTATTTTTGGGTGAAATCGAAAAGGAATATCCTCACCGTAGATTTTTTTATAGTATTCGGTATTATTTTTTATAATTCTGTCATCCTCACTATGAAGTGCTACAAGTGAATTCGAACGCGAAAACAGTTGTTCAAGAAATTCCGGGTAATTGGCCATGATACCCTCATCATCTGTAAAATACAGACCGTCGTCTGTAATCCCACATACATTTTCATTGTCAATCTTGAGCGCTTCTTCAAGATTATTTTTGCTGATTCCCATAAAAAAAGAATAGTTGGCCAATG
>BPHE01000026.1 GCA_026003395.1 Vicingaceae bacterium | reverse complement strand
TTACAATGATAATAAAAAAACTATTGAGAGTCAATAAAAAAATGTTAAAACCCTACTAAGATAAGAAAAATAATAGAAATATCGATAAGAGAACTTTTATGCTATTAGGAGACAACTTTGTTCATTTCTCCCCTTGCGTACGGATCAGTTGTTTTAACTCTTCAGGATGGCAGGTGCCGAGGATGATTTGTTTTTTTCCATTGTCATATACAATGTTTATTCCGTAACGACCTTTTACTATATAAGCCCAACATTTGTATTTGACAGACCAACGCATACCCCAGCCGCCAAAATCTTTTAAAGGGTTGTATTTATTGACAGACCATTCGGTGATCGATGAATACGGAATAACTCTGTGATTTATTTGAAAAGGTAAAAAACGATAATAAATACCGGTTGTAGTGACAATTGTTTCTAATTTCATCAACAAAAAAAGGATAACAATCATCAAAAATATCGCTACGCTTAACAACACAACGGTCGTCGATCCAAGTTTGACCAATAAAAAAAGGTTGACTGAAAATATCGCTGCCATCAACAACCATAACCAGGGTTGGTCAAAACGTTGACTTTCTTTAAACAGAATCCGGGAAGCATCGGGTTTATTTTTCATCTGATTGGCAATTTAGTGGATAAGCAACATTTTCAATTTTATTTTCTGAAACAATATATGCCCCGGGGAACTGTTGTTCGATAAATTTTTTGATGCACATGGCTTCATAATAATAAAGGAAATCACCTACCCTGAGTTTGAAGTAAGGTTGTTGATAAATTTCATAGGTTTTGATGTCCGGGAAAGCTTTCAAAAATTCAGATTTCACTTTTCTGAGTTCATTACGGTTGGAGGTGGAAATGATTTGAATACGGTATCCGGGCAAATTACGCTCCTGCTGATATAACGAAAAAAAATAAGGAATCAAACTGTCTTGAATGATTTCTATAGGCTGTAATTGTATGTTGGTGTTAATTTGTGCAAGTTTTTCTTTTTTTTCTTGAATAGTATTAAAGTCGAAATGTAAGATTTTGTTTTGAGCATACATCGATACAGACAAGAAAAAAGAGAAAAACCATATGATTGCTTTCTTGTTCATTGTTTGACGAGGTTTATTTTTTTGTGCAAAATAACATAAAATCCCAAACCGACAAAAAACAAAATTACCGAGATGATCTCTGCCTGCGTAGCTTCGATACCTAAAAAATGATAAGGCGGATTGACCCTTATTTTTTCAATCCAAAATCTTTCAAAACCATTCATCATAAGGTAAATGGCAAAAAGCTTGCCGGGACTCAGACGGTTGCGTAGTTTCCAAAGAATAATGAAAAAAACAAAACTTGCAAATGATTCGTAGAGCGGGGTCGGAAAGACACCTTCGGGCAATACGGTGCAGTATTTTCCTGTGCAACCTTCAATGGGTACGCCTTCTTGAATAACATTGTTGGGATAGGTCGATATCCATAGCCATTCGGGTAGAAACGAGGGTTTAGGCAGATGGTTGACAATTCCCCAATCACCATCGCCGGAAAAATGACACCCTAATCTGCCGATAGCATAAGCAAGCATCAAAGCAGGAGCAGCAGCATCGAGCAAATGCAAAATAGGTATTTTTTTCTTCCGGGCATAATACAACACAGCACCTCCACCGATGATCAAGCCACCGTAAATGCTCAAACCACTAAAAGACAACAATGCAGCAACTGGATCTTGTATAAAAATATCCCATTCTTCGAGGTTGTGAAACAATTTTGCTCCAAGAATTCCGGCAACAGCTGCGATCATGGTGATATTGCCTACTTCCTGGTGGGGATAGATTTTTATTTTTTTGTTTTCGGGTTTGGGCAATCGTTGTTTGAGGTCGTCTTTTCGGGTAGAATAATATGCCCAGATTAGCCCTGCCAATCCACCCATCCAATTACCTTGTGTCGATAAAATGAAGCCCTGTGGGTCCTCGGCAAAGGCATCATATCCGGCCAAAATACCTATGATCTTATATCCCGCAATGAATCCTATAACAGATTGTGTGAGATAGGTAGAAAAAGGATATGGACGGCCGACAATGATTGTTTCTTCACGTGGGAGGATGAGTTGCATAGATTCTTTCAACTTCAATTCTTTGGTCAATACATAGGCCGCAGCTAAAAAAGACAGAGCAACAAAAAAACCAAACGTAGGCAATGGTAAATTGACGTTCCAACCTAACAACTTGACAAAAAAATATTCTAATGTAGGATACATATAATTTTCTTAGAAGATTTACACATGATTTTTCAGCGATAGGGGATATTTTGCAATTTCTCCTTTTGAAACAAATGAAGTGGAATCGAAACTGGAAATTTTAACCGGAACAATTTTATTGCACAAATCTTTATCGTAGGGCAGGGCTATTTTAATGTAGTTGTCGGAGTATCCGTGAATTTCCCCTTCGTGATTTTCTTGTTCGAACAAAACAGGCCTTACTTTTCCTGTAAAGCGTCGATAATAAGCGCTTTTAAGTTGTGACGATAATTGTTGCAAAATTTTGCTTCTTTCTTTTCTTATGTGCATCGGTACTTTCCCTTCCATGCGTACGGCAGTGGTGTTGTTTCTTTCAGAATAAGTAAAGACATGCAGATAGGCCACATCGAGATTTTTCAAAAACTCAAAAGTCGTCTCAAAATCCTTATCGGTTTCACCCGGAAAACCCGTTATCACATCCACCCCAATGCATACATCGGGCATTTTGGATTTTAAGTAAGCAATTTTCCCGGCATAAAAATCGGTGTCGTATTTTCTTCGCATCAATTGTAAAAGTTTATCGCTTCCGGATTGTAACGGGATATGAAAATGAGGCACAAACTGCGGGTTGACAGAAAGAAAATCGATCATTTCGTCGGTCAATAGATTTGGTTCAATGGAAGATATGCGTATTCTTGGTATGGAAATATGTTTTGCAATGGCTTGCAATAGTTCGAAAAACGTTTCCCCGTGTTGCTTTCCGAAGTCGCCAATATTGACACCTGTAAGTACCAATTCTTTCACTTCTTCTTTTTCGAGTTGTTGCATGATTGAGATGGTATCTTGAATGGTGGCACTTCTGCTGCGGCCTCTGGCCAATGGGATGGTGCAAAACGAACAAAAATAGTCACAACCGTCTTGCACTTTAAAGAAAACGCGTGTACGGTCGCCCAATGAGTAAGCAGGATAAAATTCTTTGGCCAATTTGATGTGTTGACGAAAATAATTTTCTCCGGATGATTGTTGTAGGTAATCCAAAATTTTAAATTTTTCGTTTGCTCCCAACACCAGCGTCACGCCCGGTATGGATGCAAGCTCTTTGGGTTTTAGTTGGGCATAGCAACCGGTCATGATAATTTTGGCAGAAGGATGTCGGTTTTTAATTTTAGAAACCAATTGACGGCATTTTTTATCGGCAAAATCTGTAACACTGCAAGTGTTGATTACGTATATGTCGGCTTCTTCGTCAAAATCTACTTTTGCAAATCCATTTTCAGTGAAAAGCCTTGCAATGGCAGACGTTTCGGTAAAATTCAATTTACAACCAAGTGTGTGAAATGCTACTTTTTGTGCAGGCAACATGTTTATGAGAATTAAAACTGCAAATTACGTAAAAATTTATCAATTGTCTCTTTTGCTAAAAATAGGACTTTATGTTAAGTCCTTTGAAATTTTATTACTTTTGAAAAAAAAAATGAAACGTTTTAAAGTAGAAATTAAGTGGGCTGTTATCTTTTCGATTGTGGCAATTTTGTGGATGTGGATCGAAAAATTAGCCGGTTTGCATGATAAATATATCGATTATCAACAATATTTAACCAATTTATTTTTCTTCCCTGCAGTGGCTATGATGATACTGGCTTTAAGGGAAAAAAAACAAAAATATTTCGAAGGAAACATTACATATTGGCAAGGCATGAAAAGTGGTTTGGTTTTATCTGCATTTATAGCCATATTAAGCCCGGTCAATCAATGGATAACAACGTATGTGATTACTCCGGAATATTTCCCAAATGTTATCAAAAGATCGGTAGAATTGGGATATTTTGCAACTATAGAAGAAGCCCAAAATCATTTTAATTTTGAAAATTATGTGGTGATGAGTTTTATTTTTTCTTTCGTGATGGGAATTATCACTACCTCTATCGTGATGATATTTCTAAAAAGTAAAAATAAAAAACCGGACAACGTGGAATCATAAATGAGAGAGGGCGTTGTCTTCGGCTTTTCTCATCAAAAGTTGTTCTTTTTTTGATTTGTCTTTGAAGCCAATAAGATGTAAAATTCCGTGAATGATCACACGATGCATTTCCCGATAATAGCTTTCGTTCCAATGTTTTGCATTGTCTTTCACTCGGTCTGTACTGATAAACAAATCTCCAGATATCATTGGTTTCTGAGAATAATCAAATGTTATGATGTCTGTGTAATAGGACTTGTTTAAATATTTAAGGTTGATTTCCCTGAGTTCTTCGTCGGTGCAAAAAATGATATTGATAGGGCCCAACCGGCATTGATGCAGTTGTGCTACTTTTTTGATCCAACGGGTTAATGCCTTTTTTTTGATAAAATAGGGTTTTACGGCATTGCCTGGCACATACACTTGCACGTCTTCCATGTGAAAAAAGAGGGTTACTTTGAAAAGTAAATATGAATCGTGGATCCGTTATTTTCAAATTCGATTTTATCGGCCAGATTTTTGATGATAAAAATGCCACGGCCGGAAATTTTCGTGATATTTTCGGGAGAGGTAGGGTCGGGCAGATTTTGATAGTCAAAACCATTGCCTTGATCTCTCACCGTAAATTTGTAAAATTGGTTATCGTAATCGAAAATTATTTCCACTTTTTTGGACGGGTCGTTGGCATTTCCGTGTTGAATGGCGTTGTTGATGGCTTCGGTAAGGCAGATAATCATATTGCCTTGAACCTGCTCGGGTATAGATAGATCCCTGATGATGGATTCAAGGTATTTGTCTACTTTATGCATTTCTTTGGTGTCGGATGAAATGGTGATGGAATAAGTTTCAAGCAATTCCATTTTAATTTTGATTAAGGTTTTTATAGTAGTTGTTTACGATATTTTTATAATAAGGTTTCAAATGCGGGGGAATATTTTTTAATTCTTCGGTTTGCCGAATGGTTTCTTTAGGAAACATTTTAGAGATGTCGGAAGGGGGTGTTGTTTTGTAGTTTTGAGGTTCTTTAGATTCTCTCTGTTCGTCATACTCTCTTTCGCGTTCGGCATTTTCGGCCTCGAGCAGGCGTGTCATTATGTCTTGTTGCCGCCGTAGAGTTTCGTTGGTTATTTTTTTGTTGACGATATCTTTTTCTATTTGTTCCATCATATCGGCTATTTGTTGAAGTGCTTTTGATTGACCTTTATTTTTCATTTCTTGTGCCATACGTTGAAGTTCTTCTCTGATTTGTGCCTGTTGGGCAGCCATTTGTGCAAGTTTTTTACTCAAACTTTCACCGGGCAATACTCCGTCGGGTTTATTTTGAGGCATTTTGCCACCTTGTTCGAGGGCTTTTTTCATTTCTTCCAATTGTTTGCTGAGGTTTTGTTGAAGTTGCTTCATCGATTTTATTGAGGGTTTTCCTTGTCCTTGTCCATTCGGATTGTTGCAACTGCCGCTTCCTTGCCGATTGTTTTGTTGTTGCTGTTGTTGCATCTGTTGTAAAGATTCGTTCAACAAAAGTGCCAGATTGTTTAATGCAGTAATAGCATTTTGCTGATAGACCGATGCTTCGCGGTTTTTACGGTCTTCCATCATTTTGGTTGCTTTTTCTACATTTTGTCTGATCGAAGAAGTTTCTTTAAACACAACCGATTTTATTTGAGGATTTCTTTTGGCCAGTTGCATCAAGGAATCTTCAATAGTTTGAAATTTCTCTTTTATTTTAAATTGATTTTGCATGTGGTTGATGTATGCAGGATCAAGAGGTTTGGTCTTGACTTGCGCCTGCATGATATTTTCCTGAGTTTTCGATAGTTCTATCAGGTTATCCAAAATGTTGCGCAAATGATTGATATCTTCGGCATTTTGTTGTTGTTGCATTTGTTCAAGGGCAAACTGAAGGTTTTGTTTCATTTCTTGCATTTTTTGAGCGGCGTTTTTTTGTGATCCCGATGCTTTTTTATTTTGATTGTTCTGCATTTGTTGCATGCTTTGATTTTGTTGTTCGGAAATGTTTTGCTCCAACATTTCGGTATTGGGTAAAGGTTGAGGTTTTTCGAGTTCGGAATTCAGTTTGCGGATATCTTCCATTTTTTGTTGCAAGTGCTTGAATTGTTCGTTGAGTTGTTCTTGTTCTTTCAATAACTGGCTTTTGTCTGAGTTGTTTTCTTTGGTTTTTTCGCTCAATTCTTCTTGTTTTTTGGCTAATTCTTCGAGTGCATCGATAGTTTCTTGCAAATCTTTTTCAAGTTTGAGTTGTTTGAATAGTTCCAACGAACGGTCCATTTGTTTGGAAAGATCTTCGTTGATTTTTTCTGTTTCTTCAAGTTTTTCTTTCCATTCCCGGATGTTTTCCGATTCTGTCAATTTTTGAAGTTCTTCAAGCAATTTTTGCAATTCGGGGGTCATTAGTTCTTTTAGTAATTCTTCAAGCAATTTTTGTTTTTCGATCAGTTCGGGATCGGTTTCTGCAAATTTTTCTTCCCATTTATTTTTTTCTTTTTGCAATTGTTGTATTTCTTTCAATTGGTTTTGTATGTCCTTTTGCAATTGCAACAGGTCGCGAAGGTCTTGTTTGTCTTGCCATCCGGTTTGATTTTGTTGCGATAATTTTTGTTTTAGCTTGTCCAGTTTGTTTTGAAAAAGGTCGATTTTATGCATGGCGTTTTGCATGCGCGATTTTATTTCTTCTTCTTTGCTGTCGGCGAGCTGTTCTATTTGGTCTTTTTGAGGAATTTGCAGAATAAAAATTTGTGAAACAGACGACTTGCTTCCGTTGACGGCATCGTTGTCCCATACTTTAAAGAAATATTCTGTGATGCTGCCTTCCGGCAGTTGGATACGGTCGAAATCAAAAAAATGATACAACTCGGCATAGTTGCCCGGAATGTTGTTTTGAACGGGGAAAGATTCTTGTTTGATAATCTTGTCTTTTTGTTTGATGCGATAGTGAAACTCAAGCCGTTTTAATCCATAATCATCTTTGGCTATACAAAAGAAATAGCGCAACCAAGGATTGGCCGAATCGGGTCGTTCTATCACTTCAACAGAAGGAAAAGCATCGGGAATAACGGCAAGGTTAAAAAAGAAAGTGTCGGAGTATAAATTTTTATAGCGAGGTGTTATTTTAAGCTGATGGGAAGAATTGGCTTTTTTTTCGAAAGTGAAAAAATTTTGTTGTTGACGTATGGTATCGGTTGTTGTGGGGCCGGTCACCGAAATCCATTCGGCATCTGAAGCTTTGATGCGAAAATGCAATTGAGTTCCTTCCGGCACGATTATTTCATTGATGTTTTGTAGCGTTTCGGGCGATTTAGAAAGATATGCAGGGTATTTTACTTCTACCGACAGATTTTCGAGACGTGGATTCGGTATAACTTCAATTGATTGACGGGTAATGAGAAATTGGTCCGTCTTGATAATAAAGTCAATATCTTCTTTGAGGTTTTTCCATGTAAATGTAAAATGATTATAGTCGGTTCTGTCCATTTTGTATTGATAACCGTTTTGTTCTATGTAAACCTTTTGAGGCAATTCTTTTCCGCCGAATTCAATTTCAAGCGTAAAATTTTCATTTCTTTTTGCAGTGAGCGAAGGGTTGGTAATTTTCCATTGAAAAGGCAGAGGTGGTGTAAAAACCTTGTCGTAATGGATAAAACGATAGGTGCTTTCTTTGACTACCGAGGGTGAATACCAATATATCAACAAAAAAATGAAAAAAGGAATGGAAGGATATTTGAGGTACTTGACATTTTCTTTGAGATTGATGGCCAGGTGGATGGGCACGGGTTTGATTTCTTC
Source organism: Vicingaceae bacterium (assembly GCA_026003395.1). Lineage (NCBI taxonomy): Bacteria > Pseudomonadati > Bacteroidota > Flavobacteriia > Flavobacteriales > Vicingaceae > Vicingaceae bacterium. The sequence goes on along the minus strand of BPHE01000026.1, from coordinate 7,982 downwards.
GGTTTTTTGTTTTATTCCGGCCAATATCAACACATTATCAGGGTGTTGACGGGCAAGTTTTTCCAGTTGTAGTGCGTTTAAAATTTTATCTCTTATGTTTGAAAAATGTTGCCCTGCGATCTTGGCGGCTTCTTCATAAGTTAAAGTTGGACCTATGCGGAAATACTTGAGCGTAGGCAAAAACACCATCCAAAAAAAAACAGTGAGTATAAGAAGACCGGCGGAAAGAATAATGAATGTTTTGGCTTTTGGAGAAAAATACTGTTGATATTCGAGAAAAATCAAAATGAGATAGAGTGCAATCAAAATAAACGAAGTCCATATCAAGCCACGGATGATGCGGTTGAGATAGTACCGTTTGATGAAAGCGTGCAGCTTTTGGTAAAGTATGTTAGTTTCCGGTTTCATGGTTGGTTCAGAAATTCCAACCTGTAAAATTCGTAAATTTATTGAAACGTAGAGACATTTATTTTGTTAAGTAAAGTGAAGAAGACAAATTTTTGATATATATTTGCATTGTAAATTGAAAAATCTACAGCTATGAAAAAAAATTACTTTTTTGTCGGTGTGATGTTGTGCTCCCTTAATTTATTTGCACAAATCACCATCAATCCCGGTGATGTGGTAAATGCCGGGGAATATGTTGTAATGGCTTATGACACTAATTTTTCTGTAAGCCCGGGTAGTGCCGGTGCAAACCAAACCTGGAATTTTGGCAGTTTGACAGCCGATGAGGTCGATACCTTAAATTTTATCAATCCGGTCAATTTGCAAGGTTATTCTTATTTCAACAGTGCAAACATCGGTCTGGCCAATACCGTTGATTCAGTGAATATATTTTTCAAAAAAGACAATAATGCTTTTAGATTATTGGGTTTTCATGTTTATCAAAACAATACTCCGTCAAATTATCCGGTTTCATACAATTTTATCACATTTCCATCGACTTACAATACAAGCTATAATGATTCATATGCTTTTGTAGCGGCTTCATTTTATTTTGGTGTAGATCCTGATGGACCAGGATCGCATCCTACCGTTGATTCATTGAGAATAAAGCACAGAGGAGAGATTTCAAGTGTGATGGATGCCTGGGGGAATGTTACCACTCCCCTGGGGACATTTGCATCTTTAAGACAAAATTTCAAAGAAGTTACCATCGATTCTGTGCAAATGTATGCCGGTGGTCAATGGCAACCTTTGTCGCCAACCATGAAATTACTATTGCAACAGCAAGGTATTGATGAAGTATCAAAAGATTCAACTATGACGTTGCGTTGGTGGAGCAACAATGCCAATGCTCGTTTTATTGTGGTTGAGATGCAATGGGATGGTGTTTCTACAGTGTATAGTGTAAGTTGGTTGAAAAAATCACCGGCTTCCAACAGCGTGCAAGATTTTTCAAACCAATCTGTGCTGTTGTATCCTAATCCCGGCAGCGATTATTTTGTCTTGGATGGCAACTTGCAGGCCGCTGAGTTGAAATTATGGGATGCATCCGGACGGTTGATTTTGACTAGCAGAAATAATCAAACCGGCAACAATTGGATGATCAACACAGAAAATCTAAATCAAGGAATTTACATTTATACCATACATGATTCCAACGGCAAATTACTGCAAAGCGGCCGTTGGATCAAGCAATAGATCATGGTCATTATCTCATTGAAGAAAGGGCTAATCATCCGGCGGTTAGCCCTTTCTTTTTATGGCAGATTTATTGTGTGTTTTGCAAATGTTCAATGCTTACAATATAGTCAGAAAGTGAAAAATCTTTGGATTTTTTTAATCACAAGAAACTCTTTCCACAATCTACATACTTTCTTTATTATCAATATGTTAAACAGCGTTCCGTAGAAAACGAATAAAAAGAGGGAATAAACAATTTTGCAAATTTTACTAATTTAGGCACCTTTAAAAGCTATTTGGAAATGAAAGTAAGAATAGTCAACAAGTCCAAACACGAATTGCCTGCTTATGCCACCGCACTTTCTGCAGGCATGGATATAAGGGCAAATTTAGAAAAACCTGTTGTGCTGCGTCCAATGGAAAGATCCTTGATTAAAACGGGATTGTACATAGAGTTGCCCGAAGGATACGAAGCACAAATAAGACCGAGAAGCGGATTGGCGTTAAAAAAGGGGATAACCGTGCTCAATAGCCCGGGTACGATAGATGCAGATTATCGTGGAGAAATAGGCGTGATTTTGATCAACCTTTCTCAAGAAGAAATTGTTGTGGAGGACGGGGAGAGAATAGCCCAAATGGTGATTGCCAAACACGAGAAAGTAGAATGGGAAGAAGTAGAGATATTGCAAGAAAGTAGCAGGGGTGTCGGAGGATTTGGCAGCACCGGAGTTAAATGAAATAACAAATAAATTGACAAGCAAATGAGAATAATCATACCAATGGCCGGGATGGGCAAAAGAATGAGACCGCAAACATTGACATTGCCCAAACCTTTGTTTCCTGTGGCGGGTAAACCGATAGTGCAAAGATTGGTCGAAGATTTGGCAGGACAATTTGATGATACAATTGACGAAATTGCTTATATCATTGGAGATTTTGGCAGTGAAGTGGAGCAAATGCTACATCAAATAGCTTCAAGAGTGGGAGCCAAAAAGTCAACTATCTATTATCAAGAAGAACCTTTGGGAACGGCACATGCCATACTCTGTGCCGGTGATTCTTTAGAAGGGGAGGTCATTGTGGCTTTTGCCGACACTTTGTTTGAAGCCAATTTTTCTTTGGACAAAACCGCCGATGGCGTAATATGGGTAAAGCAAATAGATGATCCTTCTTCTTTTGGTGTGGTGAAATTGGACGAAAATGGATACATAGTGGATTTTATTGAAAAACCGGTCACTTTTGTTTCTGATTTGGCCATTATCGGTATTTACTTTTTCAGGGATGCGTCGATATTGAAAAATGAATTGCAATATTTGATAGATAACGATATCAAAGAGAAGGGCGAATATCAATTGACCAATGCTTTGGAAAATATGAAAAACAAGGGAATGAAATTTTTGCCCGGAAAGGTTCTGCAGTGGATGGATTGTGGCAACAAGCAAGTGACGATTGAAACCAATGCAAAAGTTTTGGAATTGAAAAAAGATAAAGAATCATTGATTGATCAAAATGCCGTCATTACAAACTCAAAAATCATCGAACCTTGTTATATCGGTCCCGGTGTAGAGTTGATTGATTCTGAAATTGGGCCTTATGTGTCGCTTGGAAAATTTGTAAAAGTATCAAACAGTAAAGTTTACAACTCTATCATTAGGGACAATACCGAAGTGATAGACACTCATCTTCAAAATAGCATTTTGGGTGAAAATGTTAAAATTAATTCGGCGGGACGATTGTGTGAGGTAAATCTAGGCGATTATTCCGAATGGAAAACATTAAAAAACGGGCATTGAAATTCAAATTAAATATCAGCGCTGCAGTATTTTTCTGTTTATTCATCGGTTTATTGATGGCTTGTCGGGTCAGTCAAACACGACAGGTAGGCAATCATGACCAAATTTTTCCGGATTTTTCTTCCAACAAAGAAAAATTTCAATTTGACAATTTGTTTATAGAAGGTTGTAAAGAAAAAATTATCGGCAATCCCGAAGCCGCATTAATGTATTTTATGCAATGCTACCGGATAAATCCAAAAGAATCTGCTCCGCTCTATGAAATGGCCATGATTTATTTCAAAAAAAATGATTTGGTCAAAGCCCGTCAATTTATAGAAAAAGCATTGGATCAGGAACCCTTGCAATATTGGTACAACATGTTGTATGCAGAGATATTGTATCACATGCGTTTGCCCGAAAAATCCGCCAAAATTCTGGAACATCTGCATAAATATTTTCCCGAGGATATTGAGGTGATAAAAAAATTGATTTTTGTTTATGATATGACCGGAGATTATGAAAAAAGTTTGGAAATTATCAATCAGTTGGAAAAATTACAGGGGTTTAATGAGGAAATATACATTTATAAGAAAAACATTCTATTACAACAAAATAAAATTAACGAGTTGGCTCAAGAAGCAAGACGTTTGATCAATCTTTATCCCAGCGAGCCATCTTATTGGGCTGAACTGGCCAACATTTTCATTGCAAATGAAATTAAAGACAGCGCCCAATATTATATAAATTTGATCAAAGAAAAATTTCCCGACAATCCACAAGTATGGCTGTTTTTGGCAGATTACGAACAATCGATGGGATCGTTGCAAAAAATGTTGGAATATCTTGAAAAAGCCATCCAATCGCCGGACTTGGAATTGGATGACAAGATGAAAATCATTATCAACTTGTATGATTATTTACCACTTCATAAAGATTCGCTGGCAAAAAAGAAGTTGTTTGAAATTATCGATACTTTGCAAGGATTATATCCCGAGGAAGCCAAAGTATATACTTTAAAGGGAGATTATTACTTAAAATATGGCAAAAAACCGGAAGCGCTTTTGGAATTTCTAAAAGCCAAAAATTATGACCCGGGCAAGTTTGCCATTTGGAATGAAATTGTTTTATTGGAGCTGGAATTGGAGATGTACGACTCGTTGATAGTTCATGCAGGACAGGCGTTGGAATATTTTCCCGAAAGAGGGTTGTTTTATTTTGCCAAAGCAGTAGGGTTAATGCAAAAAAAACAATATTCCGAGGCAGAATCATATTTTTTGCAAGCATTGACATTTGCCGGAAATCAAAAAGATCTGACCTATCAAATTTACTTGAATCTTGCAGAAGTAAATTACCGGATGAATAAAGCGGATAGAGCTTTTGAATATTTCGACAAAGCCAAAAAAATCAATCCGGCAGACCCTGTTTTGTTGAATAATTATGCATATTATCTCTCAGAACGAAATCTCAGGTTGGATGAAGCCCGACAGATGATCGAGCAGGCATTGAAAATAATGCCCGATAATCCGTCTTTCCTGGATACGTATGGTTGGGTATTGTATAAACAGAACAACATAGCAGAGGCCCTGAAATGGTTGGAGAAAGCAGCAGAAAAATCCCCTGCCAACGGCACGATTTTAGAGCATTTAGGTGACGCTTACTATAAAAACGGACAAACCGGAAAAGCATTGGAATATTGGATGAAAGCAAAAAACAACGGAAACGACAACGAAATTTTGAATAAGAAAATAACAGAAAAAAAGTTGATTGAATGAGAGTTGCCGGGGTGTTTATATTGATCATTTTTGCGTGGGCGTGCAAATCTACCGGGCCAATACAGGAAAATAAAGAAAAAAAAGAAATTTCTCATAAATCTACCCGTGCCTTGCTTGATTCAATGAAAAACCATGAATTTCAATATGATTGGCTAAGTTTAAAAACGAAAATTTTTTTTATTGAAGACAGCATTCAGAACGACTTTAAATCCACCATTCGCATTAAACACGATTCGGCCATTTGGATATCGGTTACACCCTTGTTGGGCATTGAAGTGGTAAGATTGTTATTAACCCCGGACACAATCGTTTTTTTGGACAGGATAAATAAAAGGTATTTTACGGGCAATTATGAGTTTTTTTCAGAGAAACTAAACATAGAGGTGGATTATTTCATGATACAATCATTATTGACGGGCAACAGCATTGATTTCGATGATAACGAAAAAGTTAAAAGTGCCATTGACCGGGAAAAAGATTTATATTATATCACTACCAATAAAAAAAGAAAACTGCGCAAGTACTTTAGAAAAGAAAAAGAAAGGAAAATCAAGGACGATATTCAAATCTTATGGATCGACCCCAATACATTCAAAATAAAATCAATATACCTGACCGACAACGATATAGATCAAACCCTGATTGCCGAATATGATAATTATGTTTTTGTCGACAATCAATATTTTCCCGGTTTGTTAAAATTTTATGTGGATGGCAACAAAGATCTTCAATTAAAAATAGAAATTGATAAAGTCACGATGGGAAGCGAATATAATCTTTCGATAAACATTCCCGAGAAATATGAACCTATACGCTAAATATACACTTCTTGGATTTTTTTGTTTGTTCATGACTATGCTCCATGGTCAAGACCGCAAAACATTGGAGCATAAACGTAAACAACTTCAGTTGGAAATACAAAAAACAAATGAATTGTTGGCTAATACCGAAAAACAAAAACTTAACACTTTGTCGCGTGTTGAATTATTGCATCAAAAAATAACACAACGTCAGGTTTTGATCAATACCATCAAAAAAGAAACAGAGCTCATCAATGGCCGGATTTTCCGTCTAAAAAAAGAGATTGAAGAAAAAGAAAAAGAATTGGAACAACTAAAAGATGAGTATGCCCGTCTGATCAGAAGGTCTTACCTGCATCAAAATTCGGCAAGTGTTCTTATGTATATTTTCATGGCAGAAGATTTCAATCAAGCTTATTTGCGATTGAAATATATACGGCAATATAATGACTACCGCAGAAAACAAGCAGAAAACATTGTAAAAACAAAAACAGAACTCAATGAAAAAATAGCACAATTGGAAGATTTAAAAAAACAAAGAGAGAATCTTTTGGTACAAAATGAATTGGAAAAGCAATTGATAGAAAAAGAAAAAATTGAGCAAGAGCAACTGGTGCAAAAATTGAAATCCGAAGAAGAAAACCTGCGTCAACAATTAAAGAAAAAGCAAAAAGATGCTGAAGAGTTAAACAAAAAAATAGAAGAAATTATCAGAAAGGAAATAGAAGAAGCCAGAAGAAAAGCTGCCGAAAAAAATAAAACATCAAAAACCGGCGAATTTCCTATGACCCCCGAAGCGCAAAAATTATCCAACAGCTTTACTGCCAATAAAGGAAAACTCCCCTGGCCTGTGGATAAAGGAGTAATCACCGGAAAATTCGGACAATATGAACATCCTGTGATTAAAGGTGTGATCGTGAACAACAACGGTATTGATATCAAAACCGAAAAAGAGGCCTATGGAAAAGCGATTTTTGACGGAGAAGTTTCGTCCGTGGTCATCATTCCCGGTGCAGGAAAGGCCGTAATGATAAGACACGGAGAATACCTTACGGTTTATTCGTATTTTTCTGAAGTTTTTGTTAAAAAGGGCGATAAGGTAAAAACCCGTCAAAACATTGGAATATTGGTTCCGGGTGATGATGATGCCAGCTCAACCATGCATCTGGAAATTTGGAAACAAACAGTGAAACTTAATCCCGAATATTGGTTGGCACGATGATAGCAATCGACAATGTATTAATTGATGAGGATGTACTGGATTCTGCATTTGCGTGTGAACTCACTTCTTGCAAAGGTGCATGTTGTATTGAAGGAGAGTCGGGCGCGCCTTTGGACCCCAATGAAATAGGACTATTGGAAGAAAATATTCATAAAATTTTTGATTTCATTACAGAGGAAGGCAGAAAGACCATTGAAAACAAAGGAGTATATGAAAAGGATGCCGACGGAGAGTATGTAACACCATTGATCAATAAAGGCCCTTGTGCTTATGTTACATATGAAAATGGCATAGCCTTGTGCGGTATCGAAAAAGCTTTTCAAAAGGGTGCAATAAGTTTTCAAAAACCCATTTCCTGCCATTTATATCCGGTTAGAATTCAAAAGTTAAGTTACGGAGAAAGATTACGATATCACCGTTGGTCAATATGCAGTCAAGCATGTATCAAAGGCCGTAAAGAAAACATTAAAATTTATCAATTTGTCAAACCTGCTTTATTGCGGCGATATGGCAAAGAATGGTATGAAAAATTGGAATTTTTTTTGGAAAATTTTAAAAAATAATAACAATTTATTGATAAAACATCTTGTCTATACATAACAATAACAGAGCAATCGTTCGTTTAGCCAATTAGAACACAAATCGTCCTGAATTAAACTTACCGTTCATTGAAAGAAAACCACCATTCATTTGTTTTTAACAACCATCTGTTAGTTTAATCTTGTGGCATTTTTGCTAAATATTGAATTTTGTTTTGTAAATAATCATCGTATATTCTAAAGCT
>BPHE01000025.1 GCA_026003395.1 Vicingaceae bacterium | reverse complement strand
TGACTTATACAGACAAAAAGAGTTGGAGCAATGGCAAGTTTGCTTTGAATGTGAGCAGTTCTCAGGATTATTATCCGTTTGGGAGTGTGATGGAGGGGAGGGACCTTGAAATCACCAACTACCGTTTTGGCTTCCAGGGGCAGGAGGGAGATGATGAAGTGTTTGGCAAAAACAACCTGTGGGCATACAAATACCGCCTGCACGATGCTAGGTTAGGACGCTTTTTCAGTGTGGATCCGTTGGCCGGGAAATATCCTTACAACAGTGTGTATGCCTTTAGTGAGAATAGGGTGATTGATGGAGTGGAGTTGGAGGGGTTGGAGGTTTTCTATATTAACAAAGAATGGGGAAGCTGTGCTGGGATAGGAAAAAATGGATATGCATATATTAGAGGATCTGGAATTGCTTATGACAAAATAGGTACTACTTATTTTAAATATGAAGCTAAAACTAAAATCAATAATAAAGAAAGTATTATTGGTATTATGTTGATTTACGCAAAAACTCATCTTGGTATTGATTTTTCCTCCAATACTTTTGAAGAATCAATCAAAAAGCCACCAGTAACTTCTGTGGATGCTTCTCCTGTTTTTTATGGATCAATTGAAGGAAGAACAGGAGAAACATATTTAGGCACAAGTGTAGGTTTAGGGTTAGGTGTCGCACATACTACAATAGAAACCAAAATCATTGAATCTATTTCAATAACTAAAAAGGACAAGGAAGTAATATCAAACATGCTAAAAGAAAAAGGGATTATTCAAACAACTGAAGATACACCAGAGTATTTTGTATATGAAAAAGATGGCCAAAATTATTTAGGTTACAGATTACCAAGAAGTTTGCTTGGTCTTGGTTTAATAGATTTAAGCGTTGAACTCAAAACAAATATCAAAGTAACAAAAGTAAGCGAAGATAAAGAAGATTCACATAGATGGCAAACAGAAAATTATCAAAAAGAATTACAAAATGATGAATAAATTTAAAAATAAATCTGATAAATTTTGGTTTTATTTTTTCATTTTTGTTTTGTTTGGAACGATTGTAGGAGCATTTTTAGGAGTGTTTCTAGAAAAAGGTATTTTTAGACAAAAATCTATCAGTAAAAAATATTGCTATATAATTGAAAATGGACAATTAAAAAGAGTTTTTGGTGGTAAGACCACTGAGAAAGCTTATCAAGCAATAGTTTATTACTATTGTAATAAATCTATAAAAAAAGGTATCATTAAATATGATAATTTATTTGAAATTGATAGCATAACAGAAGTTGAAGTACTTGAAATTACTGAGGATTCTCTATTAGCAAAAATAAGATTTGTTGGATATAGTGAGATGAGTGGGGGTATGCATTACGATGTTGTCGGTTACGTGCCTGTTTTTTCTCTGCATGATACACTACCAAAATATCCGTAGGGATTATTATGGAGGGGAGAGATATTCTGCTACATCCCAATTTTAGACCAATAAATGTTTTTAATTGAAAATATGCTCTATATTTGGTTTTGTTTGTAATTTTACCTATCAGGTTTAATTCAACGAGTTTATGAAAAATTTTATTCGAAAAGTTTTTTTTATTTCATTTGTCATGACGGCCTTGTCTGTCAGGTCCCAAATCATCAATACATCAGACATTAACCCGGATAAAGATTTTGAAAATATACATGTTCAAAAAGTGACGGACGACAGTTTGGCTACATCATTTATAATATGGATAAAGAAGGAGGTAAAGCCACATTATCATCGATTCCATACAGAGCATATCTATGTAGTGGAAGGCACCGGTGAAATGTATGTGGGAAACAAAGTTTATAATTTAAAGCCCGGCGACTGGCTCATTATTCCTGCAAATACAGTTCATTCTGTAAAGGTAACATCAGAAGCATGGCTGAAAGTAATATCTATACAGTCGCCAAATTTCGATGGGAAAGATAGAATATGGGTTGAATGAACAAAAATCCTTGTAAATAGTGAGTTTCGTCGAAACTTTATTAACAAAACGGCTTATTTATTAACAAAATATGAAAAAAATTTGTCAAAAGTATTGACAATAAAGAAACTCATTTTATATTTGTTTTGGTTTTCATAAGAAAACCATAATGTTTAACCCTAAAAACTTAAAGCTATGAACAAAGCAGAATTAATTGATGCAATTGCAAAGGGCTCAAAATTGTCTAAAGCAGATGCTAAAAAAGCCCTAGATGCTACTTTGGATGCAATTTCCAAAGCATTGACAAAAGGCGACAGAATTTCTTTGGTGGGCTTCGGTTCTTTCAGCGTAAGCAAAAGATCTGCCCGCAAAGGACGTAACCCACAAACAGGAAAAGAAATCAAAATTCCTGCAAAAAAAGTGGTACGTTTCAAAGCAGGTGCCGATTTGGCTAAAAAAGTGAACAAGTAATTTTTTGCTTTCACTGAAGGAAAGGGGCCTTGTGCCCCTTTTTTTGTTTTTTTATGAATTATATATAATTTGACATGAATACCCGGATGGAAAAAAAAGATATTATTCAGCAATGTATTGATCAATTATCCGGTTTTATTACCGAACGACGATGGAAACGAATGATAGAAGTAGCAAACGAGAGAACACGATATTTAATTCCTGTTTTGGAAGATTTCTATCAATCACACAATGCAAGTGCAGTCATGCGTACTTGTGAATGTTTGGGTATTCAACAACTCAGAACCATCGAAAAAACCAATGTTTTTCAGCATCATCCCGATATTTCCATTGGTTCGGAAAGGTGGATCGAAGTAATTCGTTATAAATCAACCGCATATAAAAACCCTACGGTAAGTTGTTTAAAAGATTTAAAAAATGAAGGTTATCTCATAGCCGTATTGACACCACATGGCAAAACCATAGAATTAGATGATTTTCCTGTAGAATCAACAAAAACGGCTTTGGTATTGGGTAAAGAAAAAGAAGGAGTTTCAGCAGAAGCAATGCAAATGGCCGATGTATTTATTAAAATTCCCATGTATGGTTTTACGGAAAGTTTTAATGTATCTGTAACGGCTGCTGTATGTCTTTATCAAATGAGACGCCGGCTTGAACGCAGCAACCAAACATTTAAACTGACCGGAGAAGAAAAAGCTAAATTATTGTTGGGATGGTTGTTGAGAGATGTTAAAAATGCATGGGATATTTTGGCGAAAAAATTCCCGGAAATAGATATAAATCAGTTGATATACTAATTTGATTTTTACGGCACGATATTTTCAATTACTTTTACCTGTATAAATGGAAAAATTATGACAAAGTTTAGAATGCTATATGTTTATTTTGTTCTTATCGTTGCCTTATTGGGAGGAATCAATGCCTGTAAAAACAAGAAAGAACTCCCAAAAACAAATACTACTGACGAAAAAATAGAACAACCGGCTACAGAAAATTTATCTGATGTCAAACCTGCAGAAGTGCTTGCAGATGACCAATCCATTGAAGATTCTGTATTGATGAAATGGGAAAAAACGCCTTGTTTTGGAACTTGTCCTGTTTTTTCGGTAACTGTTTTCAAATCAGGATTGGTTATATATGAAGGTAAAAAATTCACTTCCATGCAAGGGGTTTATTATTCGTTTATTTCAGATAAAGCATTAGATGAAATATACAGGTTGGCCGAGGATATCGATTTCTTTAAGATGTCAAAAGAATTTGACTGTAATATAACAGACCTGCCTTCGACAATTTTGTATTTACGTTGGGGAAATAAAAAAAATGAAGTAATGTGGCGTTGTAATTTTCCGGAAAATTTAAAAGAATTAGACCACTTGATCGATCACCATATCAATACATTAAAATGGAAACAATTTAACGACAAGAAAGGCCAAAAGTGATTCTGTTATGCCATCTATCAATCCCAACATACGTCTAAAGCCCAAAAAAATCTATACGGCAGAGGAGCTTCTTGACGGTATCAAGCGATGTGATCGTGGTTTATTAAGTATAGCCATTACTTACTGCGAAAGTCGTATTAAAAAATACCGGGACATAGCCGATCAAGTACTCCTGGGATGTATCGGATTACGTAGAGAAGCTCTAAAAATAGGCATTACAGGTACGCCCGGGGTAGGTAAAAGCACGTTTATTGAATCATTGGGAAAAAAAATTGCCGAAGACAAAAGAAACAAAGTAGCCGTATTAGCCATAGATCCCAGCAGCCAAATCTCACATGGCAGTATCATGGGAGATAAAACAAGAATGGAAAAATTGTCGATGCTCGAAAATGTATTTATACGCCCGACATCATCCGGAAATTACTATGGAGGAGTGGCCAGAAGCACCTACGAAGCAATAATAATATGTGAAGCTGCCGGATTTGATTATATTTTTGTAGAAACAGTGGGAGTGGGGCAAAGCGAAACAGATGTAAAATGGTTGACTGATGTGTTTTTGTTGCTGTTGTTGCCGGGTGGTGGAGACGAGCTTCAGGGCATCAAACGAGGCATCATGGAAATGGCCGATGGTATAGTTTTTACCAAAGCCGACATGATTCCCTCCGGAATTCTGAAACGAAGTGTAAGCGAAATCAAAACGGCATTGCATTATCTTCCGCCCAATGTATGGAACATTCCGGTTTTTGTTCAACCGGTATCTTCTTTCTCGGGAGAAGGAATGGAACATTTATGGAATAAAATCGTGGAATATTATGAAAAAATTAAAGAACATCCGTTGAGAAACGAAGCTGTCAGACAAAAAAATTTATATTGGTTTGACCGGCTCTCAAAAGAGTGGTTGATTGAGAGGATGTTTCACTTTCAACAGGTTAAAGATGTGTACGAACAACAGCGCATAAAAGTGATCGATTCAACAACACATCCGGTTGAGTCGATAGTGCAATGGAAACAATGGTGCGATAAAATTAAGATTATCCGCGAATAGAAGAGAACTAAGATTCCGGTGTTTTTCCCATGTGTTTCATTACTTTGGCTTCTACATAAAATATCAACTCTTCTGCGATATTTTGGGTTTGATCACCTACTCTTTCCAGCTTTCTGATAGTCGATAAAATATAAAGGGCTTGGTCTATGTTGTCCAAATGATTTTTGATATATTCAGCCACCACTTTGTTGGCTCTCTTATTGATTTCGTTCAAAGTTTCATCACGAAGAAAAATACTTCTTGCCGATTTTGTATCTTCTTTAATAAAAGCATTGAGTGTATCTTTGAGTATTTCGATGGCTTCTTCAAACATAATTAAAACTTCGGTAGTTTGAAGCAACTCTTCGTCAAATGGTTTTTCCACATCCAACACAAACCGGGCAATACCTTCGGCAATATCACCGGTACGTTCGAGATTATTATTGATTTTTAAAACAGCCAAAACAAACCTGAGATCAATGGCAACCGGGCTAAAAAGTGCAAAAATATTTTCGCAGTCACGGTCAATTTTCAATTCTTGAGCATTTACCCGTTTTTCGTTGGCAATGACTTCACGGGCAAGATCCGTGTCGAGTTGAATAAGGGCTCTTTGGGTTTTTACCAATTGATTGATGACCATTTCCCACATGAGGATGATTTCGTTGCGAAGCTGTTTTAGTTCTATATCCAGATGCGTCATAATTTGTTTTTTGTTTTCCATAAGTCGGTAAATTTATTAACCAAAACGGCCGGTTATATAATTTTGTGTCAACTCTTCTTTTGGATTGGTGAAAACTTCTTTTGTATCGCCAAATTCCACCAATTTCCCATAGTAAAAAAATGCTGTGTGATCACTTACGCGTCCGGCTTGTTGCATGTTATGCGTAACAATGATAATGGTGTAATTTTGTTTCAATTCATAAATCAATTCTTCAATTTTTGCGGTTGAAATAGGATCAAGAGCAGAGGCGGGCTCATCCATCAGAATGATTTTAGGTTCGACGGCAAGAGTGCGGGCAATGCAAAGACGTTGTTGTTGTCCTCCGGAAAGTTCCAATGCCGATTTATTTAAATTATCTTTCACTTCATCCCATAAAGCAGCTTGCCGTAGAGTGCGTTCTACCACTTCGTCCAATACACTTTTTTTATTTATGCCTTGAATTCTGAGACCATAAACTACGTTTTCGTAAATAGATTTCGGAAACGGATTAGGTTTTTGAAATACCATTCCGACTTTTTTCCTTAGGTTTTCTACTTTAATTTTTTTGTCATAAATATCTTCGCCGTCTACATAAATATTTCCTGTTTTACGAAAATTTTCAATGTAATCATTCATTCGGTTCAACAATCTTAAAAAAGTGGATTTACCACATCCGGAAGGTCCTATAAAAGCAGTTACGGTATTTTGTTCTATAGAAAGATTTACATCTTTGATAACATGAAAATCACCGTAATACACATTGACATTTTCTGTTTTGATAATATGATCCATTATTCTACCATTTAACCTTTTTCTGCCATTTATTACGCAAATATATGGCAATTCCATTTAAAATGAAGGTAATTATTAACAATACGATAATGGCAGCAGCAGCATTGATAATGAAACCTTTTTGTGGGCGCGACAGCCAATTAAAAATTTGTATGGGCAAAACCGTGAAATCATCCAGAGGATGGGTAGGAACACGGGTGACATAAAGCATGGCACCGATGACTATCAAGGGCGCTGATTCTCCTACGGCTCTCGACAGGGCAAGTATAACACCTGTGACAATACCTCCGGCTGAAGCCGGCAAAACTTGATTCCAAATCGTTTGCCATTTGGTGGCACCCAATGCATAGGAGGCCTCACGAATGGTATGGGGCACTGCTTTGATGGCTTCACGGGTAGCAACGATAATTACAGGTAAAATTAGTAATGTGAGGGTTAAACTGCCGGCCAGAACACTACGGCCCAATCCTAAGATTCGGACAAATATTTCAAGTGCCAGGAGTCCGTAAATGATGGATGGAACACCTGCCAGGTTTGTTATATTGATTTCAATCAATGAAGCCAATTTGTTTTTTTTTCCGTATTCCTCCAGGTAAATGCCGGATGCCACACCCAATGGGATGGCAAATAATGCGGTTAAACCCATAATCCATAAAGAACCGAGAATAGCCACATAAATACCGGCTTCTTCGGGTTTGCGTGAAGGAAGGGACGTTATAAACTGCCAATCAAGACGCATCAAACCTTCCACCAAAATCGACACAATAAAAACAAGCAAAATCAATAAGCCAAATGTCGTGAAAACTATTCCTGCAATTTGAAACAATTTGTCTTTAAAGCGGTTTATATCGAAGGATGAATTACTCATATTTCTTTTGATATTTTTTCCGGAAATAATAACTTATGTTATTAAGGATAAAAGTCAAGATAAAAAGCGTGATACCTGCCGCAAAAATGGTTTGGTATTCCAATGTGCCTTGCACAACATCTCCCAAGCTGACTTGCACAATATAAGTGGTGATGGTTTCGATGGGCACCAAAGGATTTAAGGTTAAACGTGGTTGTTGACCGGCTGCAATTGCCACTATCATAGTTTCTCCTACGGCTCTCGAAATTGCAAGGATAATCGAAACAATAATTCCCGAAGAAGCAGAAGGCACAATCACTTTGAGAGCCGTTTGCAGCCGTGTGGCTCCCATGCCATATGATGCTTCCCTCAATGAATTTGGCACGGCATACATAGCATCTTCACTTAAAGAAGATATCATTGGCATAATCATGATGCCCATGACTATCCCGGGAGATAGAGCATTGAATCCCGACAATTGAGGAATGAAATTTTGCAAAAAGGGCGTTACCACCATCAACGCGAAATATCCGTATACAACGGTTGGTATTGCTGCGAGCACTTCCAAAATTGGTTTAACTACGTTCCGGAATTTTCCGGGTGCATACTCATTTAAGTAAATGGCAATAGTCAAACCAAAAGGGATGGCCACCAGCAGGGCAATGAAGGTAGTCAATAAAGTACCCGTCAATAAAGGCAATATACCAAAATGTTTATCGGCAAACAAAGGGGTCCATTGTGTGTCTGTCAAAAAATCTATGACACTTACTTTTTCAAAAAATGGAATAGATTCAGATATGAGCACATATAAAATGCCTATTGTAGTGAGAATACTAATGATTCCCGATAAAAGCAGAAAAAATTCGATTATCTTTTCTTTAAGTTTCATCGAAAATGGTTATTGCTGAACTTGAGATGACGAAAGAGTTTTCAAAAAATTGTTCCATTTTTCTTTTTGAACATTGATATCTTCTTCGGTCAATGATACATACCCAACTTCTTGCGACAATTCACGGCAATTGTCCAAATAAAATTCAACAAATTTTTGAACGGCAGGTCTTTGTGCTGCCTTTGAATTGACATAGATAAACAAAGGACGGCTCAAAGGAGCATAGGTTTTATTTCTTACGGTTTCTAATGAGGGGAGAATAGGCCCTTTCCCATTACTGTCATTCAAGTCGTCTACTGCTACGAGTTTAATCTTGTCTTTATTCTCCTCATAATAAGCCAGTCCGAAAAAACCTAATGCATATTTGTCAGTGGAAATACCTTGAACAATAACATTATCATCTTCGCTCGAGGTGTAATCTCCGCGACTAGAATGACTTTTTCCAACAATCACTTCGGTAAAATAATCATATGTACCACTTTCCACTCCGGCGCCATAAAGGTGAATTTCGGCATCGGGCCATTCCGGACGTATTTGATTCCATTTGTTGATTTTTCCTTGAGCTTCCGGTTCCCAGATTTTTTTCAGTTCCTCGACGGTAATCTCCGAGCACCAGGTGTTTTCAGGATTAACCACCACGGCAAGACCATCGTAGGCAATTTCCAATTCAATATATGAAATGTTGTTTAGTTTGGCCAAACTGTCTTCGTGAGCAGATATTTCTCTTGAAGCATTGTTGATGTCGGTTTCTCCTCTTACAAACTTTTTGAATCCGCCACCGGTACCGGATAACCCCACTTTTACCAAAATATTTGGATATACTTTTTGAAATTCCTCGGCAACAGCTTCGGTGATTGGATAAACGGTACTTGACCCGTCTACCTGAACCTCACCTGAGATTTTCTCTTCTTCACTTAAATTATCTTGATTTTGGTTTCCGCCACCACAGCTTGTCATTAAAGCTATGGCAAATAAACCTGATACGAAAAGTTGTTTCTTAATCATAACGAATATTTTTTGCAAAAAAACAAAACTGTGCCCTGATATTTCAAAGCATCATGGTTAAAGTGTGATTAATTCAATGTTAAGAAATCGTTAACAAGTGTTATTTGATTGTATTTCAGCGTAATAAAAACAAATTTTCTTGGTTTGAAAGATAGAAAGTTTTAAACAATTTTTAAACAAAGTAAAATTTCAACACAAGTGGTTTCTTATCAAAAAGAAGAAGGCCGCTAATTGCGGCCTTTCTCCTCTCTACAACTATGAAAAAACTAACTGAGTGGGGAAGGGGAGGTCTTTAAAAAATCTTTTATGGAAAATTTTTTTAAATCATCCACAGGCAAAAATGAAAAACTTTTTTTAATCATGTAAGCATAATCTTCACCTACTTCTTTCATAAACATGTCGTCTTTTTGATAAATCCAATAAAATTCCACATCTATGTTTTGGACATCCATCATTTCATACATGATAAACAGTAATCTTTTTGATGATGGTATGTTAAAAACATCGATGGCAAAAACAATTTTCAAAGGGGAACGAAATTTGTTTTTATTGTGATTGAGAAAATCTAAAATACTATTGTAAAATTCTTGCACATCGGGCATGGTAGATTTCCCATGAACAAATATAATGCCTTCGGAGGGAGAGATATATACTTCCGGTGAAATTTTGGTTGGTTTTATGTGTAGTTTGTTGTTCACAATGTAAAAGTATAAATTAAAATATTTTGTTCTATGTTTTTTTATACAAAAGCTTAAATATTTATGATTAAAAAAGGATTTATTCCTATAAACTCAATTGATATTTCAATTTAATACCCTGCCTGCGTGAAATCTCGATTTTTTCACCGCTTTTTAATGTCACGATAAATCCTCCATTATACCACACTTCAATTTTTTCTACCCAAAGCAGATTGATAATATGTTTTCGGCTGGCCCTGAAAAAATATCTCCCGTCCAATCTTTCTATAAGTTGATTCAACGATTTTAGAATCATCGGTTTGTGGCTGTCAAAAAACACCTTGATATAATTTCCATCAGATTCGAAGTAGCGGATATCTTTTAATTGTACAAACCAGCAATTGTCACCATCTTTGATAAATACAAAATTTTCAATGGATAAAACTCCACCCGGTCCTTGTATATGTGATGACAAAGCTTGCATTTTAAATTTGATGAGTTTATCCATCAATTGCTGCAATCGATGATGTTCGACCGGTTTCAACAAATAATCAAAAGCATCCACATCAAAGGCATGGGCCGCGTATTCATCATAAGCAGTTACAAAAACAATAAGAGGATATACGTCCAGGTGGTCTAAAACCTCAAAGCCATCCATTTCGGGCATTTGAATGTCTAAAAATACCAAGTCGGGTTTGTGTTGATTAATTTTTTCTACGGCTTCTTCTCCATTTTCCGCTTCATCTATAATTTCTATCCATTCATAATTTTCCAGTAATTTCTTTAGTTCTTTTCTTGCCAATCTTTCGTCGTCAACGATAATGGTCTTCATGGATAAATCCCGGTTCGTTTTCATAATTTGTAATTTTGAATGTTGCAAGGTATAAAAATATTTACCGTAAATCTATTGTCTTTAGCATTGATTTCCAGAATAAAATTATTGGAATATAACAATTCTAACCTTTTATATGTCAATTTCAGACCTAAGCCGATGTTTGATGTTTGTATATCCTGAATTTTTTGATATGTATTAGCGGGTGTGTCATTTTGAATGGTAATTTTTAATTGTTCACTGACAGGTTTGCATTCAATCAATACTTTTCCTCCATTTTTCAATTTTGAGATTCCGTGTTTGATGGAATTTTCGGTCAAAGTTTGGATAATGAGTGGAGGAATGAGACAATTTGCCACATCTTCATGCATTACAATTTCAAAAGATAAACGGTTTTCAAAACGTATTTTTTCTATTTTCAGGTATGATTCCACTATTTCCAATTCCTCTTTAATACTGATGAAATCTTTTTGACCTACCGAAAGTGTTTTTCTAATCAATGACGCCAACAAGGTAACAGACAATTTGGCATTTTCGGGTGATTCGTCAATTAATGCACGAATACTGTTTAAGCTGTTAAAAATAAAATGAGGATTTATTTGATTTTTCAATTGATTTAATTCGGCCTGTGCTTTTGCCGCTTCAAGACGGCTTTCCAACAATGCTTCATTTTGCCAACGGTTCACATAATGATACAAATAATATAAAACAATCCAAATGCTGATCAAAATCCACCAATTGATCATTCCCAAGAATGCATCCAAAAGATGAAACTGAAAAGCAGAGCCCATTAAAAGCATCCAAATTGTTTGTAAAATGTAGGCAGTTAATGACAAGAGGAGGGAAAAAGGAATTATTTTTTTTAGCAATAAAACCGGTTTTATCAGAATCCATTTATTTTTTAAAATTTTAAGATGCAAAATTTCGGTTGTCAATATACCAATAACTACAATAGCAAAAATGCCGGACAATAACTTGATGTTTAGCGGTTTATTTTGTGACAAACTTACAAGCAAGGCAATAAAACCATACAAAAACCAACCGATAATTTGTACGAAATAATACAAAAAGCGTTTTTCGAACTTTTTTTCTATTTGGCGTACATCCATTGATTCCGAAGATTAATGGATTCTTTGGCGGCACGTGGATCAACCATCAAAATATGATTTTTTTCTACTTCAGTAAAAACATAGGGTACTTTTTTGATTTTTTTCTTTCCTTTACGTTCAAGCACCAATGTGAATTTTTCTCCTTCCAGGGCATTTTTATTCAACTGATCTTTCACATCACGGAAGTTTTCCAGTGTGATATCTTGCTCATTGATGCTAATAATTACATCACCGGTGCGGTATTTAATTTTTTTGCCTAATTCATTTAAATTGCTAATATCCATCACTACAAGGCGACCGGTGGAATAATCCATACCCAGCCCCGGACCACCCAAACTAACCTCTTTCACTATCATTTTTTCGTGATATTCAATGCCTATCCAGGAAAGGTATTCACGAAAAGGAAGTTTGAATGTATCCGCCACATGTTTTAAAAGAAACTGCTTTACAGATGGATAAGTGATTTTTTCGATAATGTCAAATAAGGAATCGTCGTGAAAGGACCTGTCTTTTCCATAGATGCGGGAGAGTTCCAACATTACATCCCGCCAACCTTTTTCGCCATTGCTTTCTTTGCGTACCAAAATATCCAGACATAAACCTATTAAAGCGCCCTTTTGATATACATTGAGATATTGGTCTTCATATTTATCCAAACAATGCAATGAAAGATCGGTAAACGAAACCGATGGGTCAAATTGATCGGCAGCATTCATTTTGCTTCGGACGATTTTTAGATAATCCTCCAATTCGATAAGATGTTCATATAATTGCATGTGTCCGGCAAAATATTCGGTAATTCCTTCGTATAGCCAGAGATGTTTTGACATTTTAGGATGAATAAAATCAAAATTTCCAATTTCATACGAGTGTATGGTTAAAGGTGTGAGTATATGGAAGAATTCGTGGGCTGCCACATCTACTATAAAATTGTTTAATTGTTTCTGAGGCATCATAGGAAGGTAGTAGAATGACGAAGTAGAGTGCTCAAGCGCTCCGGCACCTCCCGAGGCACCAAGTTGATCGGTAAGATAAATGATAAATGCATATTTGTTGACCGGCAATGTTCCTCCCAAGTAGGCGGCTTGGGCCCGTAGCATTTTATCTATTGTGGATCCTATGCTTTTTGATAAATCTCTATTTTCGGAGTGATAAACACTAATCAACACCTTAGCATTTGCCACATCGATCCATGTGGTGTCGGGAGTGCAATACATTACAGGAGAGTCGGTCAATTCATAAAAATCTGATGAATACAGTGTGTCTTTGTTTGCATAAATTCTGACATTTTCCAATCCCGTTGAAGGGTAAAAATCTTTCGGTTTTTCAATGATTAATTCATATGGATATTTTTCAAATCCTGCAAAAAAACCAAATATGGCATGGTTGTTCAAGACAAAATTTTTTGATTTTTCAAAATTCGATCCGGCAGGTTCAAAAACTACATTTGTTACATTTTTTGCATCCCAGGTGTCTTCCACTTCATAGGTTATTTTGTGAATCTTTTCCGGTTGGTCGATAATCCATGTATTCAAATCAGGATGTTCTACTTTTAGATTGTTCCCATTTTTATCGAAAGCTTTTAAATTTTTTACATATTGCCCAAAATCATAGATGCTATATGTGCCGGGAACTATTTTGGGTAAATGAAAGGCAACTTTTTCACTTTTAAAAGGAAAAGAGTCGATTTGTAATGTAACACTTAAAACGTCGTTGTTTAATTCGTTCAGGTTTAATTTGTAAATGTATTTTTGCGAAAAGGTGTTTGATGCAAAATACAAAAAAATTACAAAAGAAAAATTTTTGAAAAATTTCATAGTTAAAAGTTATTTTCCGGCAAAAATAACTTTTTTACAATACCAAAAAGGAAAATTTGTCAATCGGTCAAAATTGGAGATAACCGGATATATTGTACTACCAAATAAATTTCCATCCGATTCGAAATAATCGTCCCCAGTTGGGAGCATAACTGTATGTGGTGTCAAAGGTTAAACCATAAGGATTTTCTTTTGTCACAACAACATTCCCTTGATCATCCGTTTGTACATGTTTGTCAAAAGGATCATGAAAACGTGCTATCAGGAATGGAAGTTTATGGGCGGGGTTGTAATCGAACAAATTTTCCACGATTAAATAAATCAAACCAAAGGAAGTATTTTTTTCTAACATAAAGTCCAAGTGTGTTCCAAACCGGACTGTATTCGGGACGCGGATCATAAATACCGGCCAAAGGCATTCGCATAGGGCCGATGGTTTTGAGATTTAATCGTGTGCTAAGCCCTTTTTGAACAAATTCTCTCGACACACTTACATTCACATTATATTTTTCCATAAAAAAAAGTTTTTCTGATTCATTCCCATTTTTCAGAAAATGATGATTCCAAAGAGCGTCAAGGTTTATTTCCCATTGTGAAATTTCGGCCTTTAAGAAAAATATCAAATTTTTTAAGCGAAGATTTGTAGAATCGTTTCTGAATATAATTTTTTGTCCATTCATATCATAATCCAACAAGATTTTATTCTGAATTTGAGCCGTATATCCATGTATTCCGGTGGAAATAATGGAGTTTTTAAATTTAAATGTTCTTTTGAAAGAGAGCTGAGCAGCCAGTGCAATTTCGGGCTGTAAAGGTTTGACTATAAAAAATTCCCTGCTACCAGTTAATGCTGCATGACTTTCGGATGCAAATTGAATAGTACGGAATGATCGGCCTGCATGAATCGTCATTTCATTTTTGTTGCCAAAAATTTTAGTATTGAATAAAAGCCGGGGAGAAAAAATCCAACCGTGTACATTATGATAATCCATTCGGGAAGTTATTGATATGGTTGAATTTGACAAGATTTTAGTTGAATGTCTGACAGCCATGCCTGTTTGCTTTTCAAATTGTGTTTCAGTTAGGTAAATGTCATGATAGGTCATCATCGAAGGATTCAATACAAATTTGGTTTGATGTTTTTTGTAGAAAAGAGATTTTTCGAAAATTCCATAGATGTTGTTTTGTTGAGCATGAAATGGATTTAATCCGTATATGGCATTATGAGAATAGTGGTTTAATGAAAATAAAATTTTTGAGTATTTAATTGATTTTGGAATCCATTTGACTCCCGAAAAGACAGAATAATAATTCACAAATTCTCCATATATTGAATCAGATCCTTTATTTTTTACCGTGTAATTTTTTTGTCCACCGATTCTGCTTTCTAAGGCAACATTTGAAATTATATCCACATTACCTTGTTTGGTATTGACAGAATTTTTCAACCAAAAATTAAAACGTTTATACAATGGTATATCCAAAAATCCATCCTTATTTTTATCCCATCGAATATCCATCGTTGAAAAATCGGCATTAAACCAAATATTTTTGCGGGAAGGTTTCAAAAATAAATTCACTTTCAACTCACCGCTGCTCGAAATTCTTGTTTGAAGCATGTTGTTTACGTTTAAAGAATCTCCGGTGTGAAGATAAAGAGAGCCGGCAATAGATTGGATTCCCATGGTACCATCATCCGGTCCGTATATTATTTCAGCTTTTGAAACTGTCTGTACAGGGAAGTTTTGTATGGCATATACCGAAGACAATCCTTTGAATACAGGAATTTCATCTATAAAGATTTGATAATAACCGGAGGATAATCCAAACAATGTTAATTCACCGGCATAGCATACATTGCAAGTAATTTGATATTTAAATCCACTAATCTTATGGATGGTTTCCGTGAAAGAAGGGGAGAGGTTTCTTTGCCATAGTTTCGGATTTATAATTTCGGAAAAATAGTTTTCATTTTGATTACCGGATTTATCCGATTTTATTTCAAAAACAGGCAAATGTTGCAAGTTTTCTTTTAGTGTGATTTTATGAACGATGTTGTCATCTGCACAATGAATCATGACCGTATCGGTTTTAAAACCCGGAACCGATATAATGATCTTTTGCATGATTGCATTAGAATTAATAACAAACATTCCCGAAGAATCCGGATAAAATGATTGACTAATATCCGGATTAAAAATAACTCCATAATGAATCCCATTTCCTTTTTGGTCATAAAGTTTAACCTTTGCTTTATATTGAGAGTAGCAAAATTTTGATAAACAAAATGATAATAATATTAAAATGATTTTCATTTTTAATAATTTAGGTGAGCAAAAATAATAATTTAGTTTTATCTAAATTTAAAAAAATTGATTGGATATCAAGACAAGAAAAAGATTAAAACAAGTTTTATTAAAAGGTAGGGTATTGGTTCAAATTTTAATTTGATTTGTAAATTCGCAGAAAGAAACATAATCGATGAACAGTTCAAATTCAGAAGAAAATTATTTGAAAATCATTTATCATTTATCGCAAATAACAAAAAATACGGGTAAAGTAAACACGCTCGATATTGCGAAAGCATTGGATGTAAAACCATCATCCGTCACCTCGATGTTGGTTAAGTTATCAGAAAAAGGTTGGTTAAAGTATGAAAAATACCAAGGAGTTGAACTCACAGAATCCGGAAATAACAGAGCATTGGAAATAATCAGAAAACATAGATTGTGGGAATATTTTTTGCACCATGTTTTATCCATTGAAAGGGAAAACGTGCATCATATTGCCGAACAATTAGAACATATTCAGTCGGAAGAATTAATAAAAGCTCTTGACAAGTATCTCGGTTTTCCACAATTTGATCCGCATGGCGAACCTATCCCCGATAGCAATCTTAAATGGCCGGAAGATCAGCATGTTCCGTTGGTCGATTGGCCCAAAAACAAATTGTTTCAAATAGCAGGAATCAGAAATCCTCAAAAAGAAATTCAGCATTATTTTGAGATGGTGGGAGTGCAACAGGGCAAAATCGGAAAAATTATTCATCAAATTCAAGATGAAGGCACGCTAATTGTTGAAATAAACGGTTCGAAAACTATGATTACCAAAAATATGGCGCATAATATACTGGTCAAAGACATTGATTAAACCTGGCTTAAAACTTTTTCATACATAGCTTCATATAATTTTACAATTTCAAAACTGTCAAACTTTCTTGAATGATTGATGGAATTTTGATGAAATTTTTCCCAAAGATCTTTCTCCTGTAATAGTTTTATTGCCGAAGATGCCATGTGTTCTATATCGCCAACATGATGTAAAAAACCTGTTTTATTGTTCATGACAACCTCCGGAATGCCTCCGGAATTGCTTGCAATGACAGGAACACCACATGCCATTGCTTCGAGTGCAGATAAACCAAAACTTTCATATTCGGAGGTCAATAGAAACAACCGTGATATTTTCAGCAATGGGTATGTTTCTCTAATTTTTCCGATAAAATGCACGTCATTGACCAATGACAAATTCTTAACCAATTGCATAGCTTTTTGACGTTCCGGTCCATCGCCTATCATCAAAAGTTTGGCCGGCATCCGGTCTCGTATTTTTTGAAAAATAAAGATAATGTCTTCAATTCGTTTTACTTTTCTGAAGTTTGAAATATGTGTGATGATGGGTTCTCCGTCCGGAGCTATTTTGTTTTTTAATTCTTTATCGGGCTGTGTTGCCTCTACTTCTTGAAGGCAGATAAAATTGGGTATCACTTCAATATGACTTTTTACCCGGAAATGTTTGTAGGTTTCATTTCTTAGATATTCGGAGACCGCTGTGACACCATCCGACTGGTTTATGCTGTAAGTAATGACAGGTTCGAACTCCGGATCACGTCCAACAATTGTTATATCTGTACCATGAAGGGTAGTGATGTATGGAAGCGAAATGCCTTCTTGCGCCAAAATGTTTTTTGCCATCAAAGCAGCCGATGCATGAGGTATGGCATAATGTACGTGCAAAAGATCCAAATGATAATCCTTGGCAACCTCGATCATTTTTCCTGTAAGTGCAAGTTCAAATGGAGGATATTCAAAAAGGGGATATTCGCTCACCAATACTTCATGAAAATAAACCATTTGTGAAAAACGTGTCAATCTGACCGGTTGCTGATAGGAAATAAAATGAACTTCATGTCCTTTCTGAAGCAATACTTTGCCTAATTCTGTTGCAACCACTCCACTTCCTCCGTAAGTAGGATAACATACTAT
>BPHE01000024.1 GCA_026003395.1 Vicingaceae bacterium | reverse complement strand
AATGCAAATAGATTGCACAATAAGAAAACACATTTGCTGAAAAAAGAAAGTTATGATAACAAAATCATTTACCAAATTTGTTGTTGCATTAGGCATTTGCCTAGGATTGGCGGGATTTTATCAAAGTTGCTCAGTCAGCCAATCGGGCAAAAATGATTATTATGTTTTAAAATCCAATGAGAGGTTGATTCATCTTAAACACAAGAAAAACCGTAAAAATGGGAATTATGCCGACAAAATCCATTCCGGGAACATGGTTAAAATACCGGTAAAAAATTTTACTCTTGATGATTTTGACTACGCTGTGTGTTCCATCGACACAACAATCTCTTTTTATGGACCGGGTCAAATTGGGCAGCAAAAACGGTCGTCGCTCATATTGCAATATAGAGAAAAAAACAAATTGGAAAAACCAAATATCTTAAAAAAACAAAGATCATTACAAGTGCCGTTTAAAGCCCAAAAACTAATCAAAAAAAGACCCTTAAAAACACAAAAAAAAGAAAGGGACGAAAATGAAATCGAAAAAAAATGGGAAAAATGTGGATTAAATTATCATACAGCATTAAAAAAAGTGAAAAAGTGGGGTTTTATGGGCTCCCATTATTTTTACAGCGGTAATTACTTTGCAGGAATATTAAATTTTATGTTGTTTTTCATTACTTGCATGGGTATCATCGCCCTGACATTTGATCCTGCTTCTGCCTTCATAATAATTTTCTTTTACGGTGGAATTAATTTCTTATGGTGGCGAGTAGACGTAGGACGGGTCAAGAAAGGGGCTTTATATCCGCGTTGCTACACATCTCAACCAACACAACCTTCGAAACCTCATAAAATTCTCCTAAATCCGGTGGTATTTTCGGGAAGCAAAGCCGACGGAACCCTGCAAATTGGATATGAGATCTCACCGATTATAAATACTTCCAATAGATATGATTTGTCTACCGGAAGAAGTTTTACGGTTTATGAAGAACTGCCCA
The DNA here is from genome assembly GCA_026003395.1 of Vicingaceae bacterium. NCBI lineage: Bacteria > Pseudomonadati > Bacteroidota > Flavobacteriia > Flavobacteriales > Vicingaceae > Vicingaceae bacterium. Next base: position 18,972 of record BPHE01000024.1, on the reverse strand, counting down.
TCAATTGGGACATGTACGATCTAAACCGCCCGGCACTAGAAAAAAAGGCACTTGAATATTGCCAAAATTGGGGATATAGAGGATTTAACTTTTTTGAAAGCGTCAAACGCGAATGTATCAATTACGACAGCCAAAATAGAGTTTGCCGCCGTTATCGCTTTGTATACGAATGCCAATGCACAGAAACTCCTGCCAATGCCGGACAAAACGAAGAAGGTAACGTTAACAATCAAATAAAATCGTTAGGAACCGGATTTTTGATCTCTTCTAAGGGTTACATTATTACAAACTATCATGTTGTGAGCGATGCGTCCGGACCGGACAAAATTGAAGTGTATGACAATTTCAAAAAAACAGTTTACAAAGCAAAAGTGATTGCCAAAGATATAAGAAACGACCTTGCTTTGATAAAAATAGAAAACGGCGAATTCACGGTGCCCGGCAGTCTTCCATACGGCATTTCAAGCAAACAGGCAAGAGTTGGTGATGAAGTATTTGTGATTGGTTATCCTGATGCAAGTGTGTTAGGGACAGAACCGAAGTTTGTCGACGGTAAAATAAGCTCATTAACCGGCGTCATGGACGATAATGCCACAATGCAACTGACAACACCCGTTTACCCCGGAAACAGCGGCAGCCCGCTTTTCGACAGTGACGGTAATATCATCGGAGTAATCAACGCAAAATATAAACCCGGCGACAACGTCTCTTACGCCATTAAGAAAACAGCATTGATTAACTTGCTTGAAGCCAATAATATTGAAATACCTCAAAATAATTCACTGAAAAGTCTTAACCTGCAGGACAAAATAGACAACATTAAAAAGTATGTTTACCTGATCATCACCAAATAATGCCCTGATTCATTATGTTGGCGTTAATTTTATTAAACCATGAATGAAACATTCTATAAATTTGCTTTAAAAAAAATGCCGATCAATAAAAATGCATGGATACGTTATCTGACTCTGGACCGTTGTTTTAGAAACATCGGCCGGAAATACTATATCGACGATTTAGTTGATGCCTGCAACGAAGCTTTGTTGGAAGAAAATCCAAATTCATCAGGTGTTAAAAAAAGACAAATCTTCAATGACATCAACTACATGAGAAGTCCCAAAGGATTCAATGCCCCCATAGAATCATATAGAGATGGCAACCGTACTTACTATCGTTATGAAGACACAAATTTCAGCATCTTGCAACAATTGTTGCCACAAAATATCATCGAAATCTCCCAAGACCTCCTTGCTTTTCTATTGCAAATCGACGGACTGGCCCCTATTCAAGAACTGCATGATAAACTCCCCGAATTGTTGAAATTTTACAAAATCAAAAAAAGAGAACCCTTTGTTGAATTTGACTTTAATTTAGATTACGTAGGTCTCAAAAACTTCTCTCCCATGTTTAATGCCATTAACAATCGACAAGTGCTGGAAATTACCTACGATTCATATTTTAAAAAGAAAATCGAAACATTTATTTTCCATCCGCATTATCTTAAAGAATACCGTCAACGCTGGTATGTATTGGGCTATAACGAAACAGAAAATATTGATTGCTACATTCTTGGCCTGGAACGAATCGTTGACTTTAAGGAACTCAGATACAAACATTATTTCAGTTCTACTGTCGACTACAAAGAATATTTTTACGACATAATAGGTGTAACCAAAGAATTAAACAAAAAGCCCGAAAAAATTAACTTGTTGATACATCCGGATTTCGAAAAATATATCCTAACTCGCCCTTTTCATCCCTCGCAAATCAATAAAAACAAATTTATCGATGGTTGGCGTGAAATAGAATTGGAAGTCATCATTAACGAAGAACTAGTCAATCATCTCATTCCATATATGCAATTTATCAAAATTCTCGGACCTCCCGCACTGATTGACATTGTAAAATACAGACTTACTGAAGGATTGAAAAATCTCGACTCCCCTGTTTGCGCCAACAAACTTTGAATACTCAACTTTTAACCAAGTATCAACCGGGTGGTATACATTCAACTGTATGAAATTTTTCTAGTTTTACTCTATGTAGCTGATTTGATTCGTCCCCAATCGAAACCGGAACACAAAACTCAATTAAAATATCATCATAACTTTCTAACTTAACATTCTATCACAGATCATATAAACTTTTACCGCCAGTTTCAATTTCAAAATGTTTAAACATTCCCGAACTCCCTGTTTCAGACAACCGTCGTTGTGCAAAAAGATTGCACAACTTCTCTATAGTTTTGTAAAAAAAAATGAACACCATCTATTTCAATAATTTAAAAACAAAAGAAATAAAAGACAAGGTGATCGGTTTGATAGAACAGGCCAATTTTGAGATAGTTTTGCTCGCCTACCGTTTCACCAACGAAGAAATTTTCGAAGCATTAGTAAAATTCTTGATTAGAACAGAACAAAACCCTAAGGCCAGAATTTTTGTCGGCATCGACAAAGAAGCCATAAACAGTCAAACAGCCAACCAAAATTTGTCTAATTATCAAACGAAAAATGGTTTTGATGAATTTCAAACAATGAATAACATTGAAAGCCGCCTGCTTGAGTTGAAGAATAAATACAAAAACAAAGTTTATATCAAATTATTTGACAATGTTGAGTTGATGCATCACAAAATTCTGATAATCGACCGTGAGTATCTTGGCACTGGATCTTTTAACTTTACATATCAAGCCCATGCTTCTAATTTCGAAAATTTTTTTATCACAAGTTCAAAATATTCTCCGTATACAGTCGCTAAGGCTCTAAAGGAGGCATTTGAAATTTTGGAAATACCATACTTTGAAGAGCCTTTAGAGAATCCCAATGTTTCTATAAAACCTTGTTTAGTTTATGACAATTATGTCAAAACAATCTCACACACAAAAAACAATACAATTATCTATCCTCAGTCGGCCGAAATATCCTGCTCTGCAAACAATTGCATGAAAATAGAAATAGAATTTGAGAATTTTTCAGAAACTATCCCCAACTATCATAGTAAAATAGCCCACTACGAATGCGTCTTGAAATTCAAAGAGCCAAAATCGGGATTACTCAAAGTAAGATTTTACGGATGGGACGGTAAGTGCTGTACTATTGAAAAAATCATAGAAATCCGCCCCAAATGGCCCATAAGCGCCGATGAAGTAAAAGTGATCACAACAAACTATGAAAACATGGCTCGCAAAGCAATGCATATATTTGATCAAATTTTAATGAAACATAAAAACAATCCGTATGGAAAACGATAATTTAAAACCTGTTTTATACGACAAAAACAAAAAAATGATCCGGCATACAAAAAACCATAAAAATCAAAGTACCCACGAGCAACAATCAGGAAAAGAATATACTGGTTCTGAGAATCATGCCTGGCAAGATAGGCAATATACCCACTATAATTTTTCATCCGATCATAGCTACCATCAATTTGAAAATTTTGGAAATCAAAAATCAGACGCTACCAAAAAATTAAATTTTATCGATAAAATCTTTCTTAAAATTGCCGGAGCAGACATCAACTTGATAAGCCAATGTCCCAATACAGATATCATTAGGTATTCAATTATTGGTAAGTTGTTAACTATATTCTTATTTTATGCCTCATTCAATATCTATCACGTATTCAACAAAGTAAAGATATTTAGCGGATTCGAGGTTATTGCTTATAGTTTAATCGTGGCTATATTCATTTTTATGATCGACAGGTTTATCATCAATAGTTTTATTGTTGATCCACAACTTTCTTTTTGGTCCAAACTTTTCAATCCATATGCTTTAAGCAGATTATTTATGGCTGTTTGCATAGGTTTGTTTGTCTCAATTCCTATGATTATGCAAATATACAACGATGCCATTAAAAACCGATATACTCAACAATTACACTCCGAAATAGATAAAATAAACAGTCAAAACTTACAAAATATCCTCACAGAAAAAAAATTACAAGACCTCAATGAACAATTAATATTATACAAAAACAAAAAAAGCCAACTTTTAATCGAATCGGATAGTTTGCACAAAGTTTACAAAAAAAACTTTACACGTTATTTAGACAAAAAAACTAACGAATACAAATGGCGCTTGAATAGTATAGGATCTATAGCCAAAAATCATTTCCTCAAATTGCAAAAAACAGAGTTACCTAAAGTTGACAGCATAATTGCACAACTGGAACATCAATACAATCAAACACTTCAAAACAAATATGAAGAAGCCCAGAAAAGAAAAAATGAATTATTAGAAACCAATCAGAATTTTGAATTGGGGTTTGTTGAAAGATTTAAGATCCTCACCAGTTTGATATTTGCAGACAAATATCAAACGTTCTTATCCATTTTGCTCATTTTATTTTTACTTTCGTTCGAACTACTACCCGTTTTGATTAAATTGATTGCCCCCCCGACTCATTACGACATAATACTATACGAAAACTATAAACGTAAGTTAAATGAATCTGAAAGAACACTTTTGTTGCAAAAATTTCAAATTGATCTGGAAAAATATAAAAAACAACAAGAACTGGAAAAAGAAAAAAAATATAGTGAAATAAATAAACAAATTGAAATCGAAAAAAAACAAATAGAAGCAGAAATAGAAAAAAGGAAATCGATCCATCAAAAAATCGAAATAGAACAAGAGGACAGAAAAAAACAAATCAATTATGATAGCCAAATTGAAAAATTAAAGATCCTTGCAGAAATAGATAAACTACATTTGAAAAAAGATTTATTGTTTAAACAAGCCAGCATGCTTGAAGCCGAGAAAGCACAACTATTGACCAACCATGAAATAGAAAAATTAAAACAACAGCACAAACAAGAAATTGACAAGTCAAATACGCTTCACAATCTGATGATAGAAAAATTGGAGCAACTCCAGGACCTTGAATTAGACAAAATCAGACACAAACAAAACCTCGAAAAAATCAAGGACAGCGAAATACTGGAAGCAACGATAGAAAATGTGTTGAATATTTTAAATGAAATATCCGCCAATTTGGAAAAAAACATCCAAAGTAGCGGTAAAATCGACATTTACGACGTTTAGAACACGATTGTTAAAAAAATGTTGAAAACATAACTTCAAATATTTTGGTTCTTTCTTTCCGCAAATATAAATTGCACACGCAAATAAATAATTATGAAAAAAAATCATATCATTGAAGAAAACATTGAAAACCCAAAAAATGGCATCTCTGTCACGGATTTTTTCCATCCCCAATCCACCCCGGAAGAAACACAAACCATAGACAGACCAACCGACGGAGTGTATAGACGCTTTTTGCATGTTGTGTTTGATAATGTGATTTCACCAAATCAAATCAATCAATTCAGAGGTGGATTTATCAATGCTGTTGGAAAAGAACATGCAATATTTCACAATCATTCTCCCAACGGATACATTTATAAGTATCCATTAGTACAATACAAAATCTACAAAAAAAATTTGCCGTCAATTTTATGTATTGAACAAGGTGTGGACGAGATCTATCATTTTTTCAATAAAAAAGATTGGACCATCGACATACAGGGAACAAAACATAGGCTAAATGTGGATCAACTGAACCTTTATGATGCTTTCTTTCGGGTTATTACCACACAAAAACAATACAAAATATTTAATTGGCTGGCATTAAGTCAGGATAATTATTATGAATATATCTTGGCTCCCTCTTTAAAACAAAAAATCACTCAGTTGGAAAAAATACTTATCGGTAATATTTTGTCAATGGCTAAGGGATTAGATTGGTTTATAGATAAAAAAATAATGCTGGAAATAGATAACATAGACAAAATCAAATTGATTAAATTTAAAAACAACACGTTAATGGCTTTTGATGTCACTTTTCACGCCAACGTTATATTACCCAACAACATCGGACTTGGCAAAGGAGTTTCAAATGGTTTCGGAGTTTTAAGAAAAATAACCCAAAAATCTTAAACGTTTAAATTATGTATAAAGAATCTTTAAGAGACAAAATCTATTTGGCAGCCCTGCTGCACGACATAGGCAAATTCTGGCAAAGAGCGGATAAACTAGATATTCAGGAAAGCAATGAGATTAAAGAACATATAAAAAACATACTTGGCGATATTTCCAATATTACACAAGACGGCTTTGCAACCCATGCTCATGTAGCATATACCTTGCAATTCTTTGAAAACAAAAAATCACTATTTAATCAACTACTCAATGATGATAAAACAAATATAAATTTAGGTAATCTTTCAGCCAAACATCACAAACCGAAACAATTTGAAGAAAAAATTATCCAATTGGCAGATTGGTGGAGCAGCGGCTTCGATAGAACCAGGACATATGATACACCTGAGAACAAGGTTGGATTTAAAGAAAGACCCCTTCATTCAATATTTAATAGTTTAAATTTAAGAAATAATGAAAAAAAAGAAAATAAAAATTATTACATCAATCTCAATCAATTATCATTAAACAAGAACATCATCTTTCCAACAGAAAAACACAATGTGAATCAAGTATCCTACAATAAATTATGGAAAGATTTTGTTTTTGAATTCGATAAACTAGAAATTTACAAAGATTTCAGAATTTTCGCAGATACTTTATGCTATCTGCTCCAAAAATATACCTGGTGTATCCCCGCTTCTACCTTAAAAAAAGAGATTCACGACAGCAGCTTATTTGAACACTTAAAAACCACGGCCGCCATTGCAATCTGCTTATACGACTATTTATACACGAAAAAAATAAATGATTTAGAACAATTAAATGAAGAACATCGACCTTTACAGTTGGTGTGTATTGATATCAGTGGTATCCAAAATTTTATATATAACATCACGATGAAAGGTGCAGCCAAAGCACTCAAAGGTAGGTCTTTTTACCTTCAACTTTTAATCGACACAATTATTAATGAGATACTATATGAATTAAATTATTATCGTAGCAATGTTCTTTATAGTAGCGGTGGAAAAGCATATTTGTTATTGCCTAACATTGACAAGGTAAATAAATTTTTAAGCGATTATCACGAAAAAATTGAAAATTGGTTATTCGACAAATTCAAAGGAAATATCTATATATCCATAGGGAAAGCAACATTTTATTTTGATAAAACCCATGATGAAGAAAAAAAATACTTAATCGATAACGAAGAAACACATTCCTATATTGGAGATTTATGGAAAAAAACATTGGATAATGCAGCGAAATATAAAAATAAAAAATTCAAATCTGTTATTATAGGGGCCCCTGATTTCTTTGAACCATTCGGATCGGGCGGAGAAACAGAAACATGTGACCTGACAGGCGATGAAATAGAGAAAAATGACGTACATTATCTTGATGAATTTAAATTTAGTTCAAACGTAATAGAACAAATTGAGTTAGGAAAAACACTAAAAGAATCAACTTATTTAGTTTGGTCAAGTTCCTACAATAATCCTATCATCAACTACAATTTATACAATTTTAAAAAACAACCAACCCCCTTAAAAATTCATAATTCATATTGGTATTTCTTTAATGAAAACAGCAAGCCAACCAGCATAGACAATGCACTAATATACAAACTGGTTGAGAATGAAAAAGGTCTTGACTTTTTAAATACAATTCCCGGAAACTCAGTTAAATCTTTTCGATTTTATGCTGGAACAACCAATATCGAATCATTCAGCGATTTGATTGAAGATAAAAATGCCAATTTCAAACGTCTCGCAGCGTATGTAATGGATATCGATAACTTGGGTAAGATATTTGTCGAAGGATTTAAAAATTTTGATAATAATAGAAACCTTGTAGCAGATAATTCCAGTTTTTCCCGTTTAACCACATTATCTTTTTTTCTTGATTTATTTTTCAGTGGATATATCAATGTAATTAAAAGAAAGTATGAAAATACTCTAATGATAATATACTCGGGTGGAGATGATTTACTGGCAATCGGTGATTGGAAAAGTATCTTAAACTTTGTAGAAGATGTCAGAAATGAATTTTTTGATTTTGTATGCCATAAACCTGAAATATCCTTCTCCGGAGGCATTGCTTTATTCAACGAAAAATTCCCTGTAAGCAAAGCCATTGATCTAGCAAAAGAAGCAGAGGGTAAAGCAAAATCTTTCAACAAGAATCGCAAAGGTTATTTGGGTATATTTGGTAATGTCGTCAGTTTGAAAATGAATGACGATGAATTTTTAAAAATAAAAAACATAAAAAACAGTCTGGTAAACTTTTACAAAAATCAAATTATAACCTCATCTTTCATACAAAGATTCCAACTAATCTACGAATTAAAAAACATCAATGAAGAAAAAAATAATTTAAGCTACAGATGGACATCTGCTTATTTTTTCAGTAGATATGAAAAAAGAGTTAAAAACAAAACACATGAGTTTTCTGATTTTATGAAAAAATTATATGATGATCTGGCTCTTTTTCTAAATCAAACTAAAATTGACCTTACAATCAGTGAAAGAAATTATGATTTATATGCCATTGCTGCAAGGTGGGCAGAATTGGAAATTCGATCACTTAAATCAGAAACAAAAACGATTTAAATTATCATTCTAAATTAGTAAAATGATTGAAAAGACACTAATAGAAATAGATAAACTTAATAAACAAATCGTATCTCTTCGACCATTGAAGAAAAATTTATTGAAACGCTTGAAAGAATATTATAAAATTGGAATCACCTATTCTTCAAATGCTATTGAAGGTAATACCCTGACAGAATGTGAAACAAAAATAGTTTTAGAAGAAGGAATAACCATTGCCGGGAAACCTCTGAAGCACCATCTGGAAGCAGTCGGCCACGCAGACGCCTTTGAATACCTGTATAAGCTACTAAAAAAACCATCCATACAGGAAAACGATATAAAAAAATTACACAAAATTTTCTATCAGAAAATTGATGAGAAGAATGCCGGGAAATACCGAAAAATTCAAGTATATATTACAGGTTCACATTATTTGCCACCAAAACCACAAGAATTACCTTCTCTTATGAAAGAACTAATAAAATGGTATCAATCCCAAACCAATCATCCAGTGATTACTGCCGCATTGCTCCATCAAAAATTTGTAATTATCCATCCCTTTGTTGATGGAAATGGACGAGTTGCCAGATTACTGATGAATCTACATCTGATGAAAAATCAATTTCCCCCAACGGTCATTCCACCTGTTTTAAGGGCAGAGTACATTGCCTTCTTGGAAAAATCACATCAAGACACAACTCCGTTTGTTGAATTCATTGCCAATTGTGTTAAAAATTCTCAACTAGAACTAATCAGATTATTAACCTAAAAACATAAATCTATGGAAAAACCAAAATTTAAAAACTGGGAATTAGAATACAAAAGATGGAACGATCAAAAAGTAGAAAAACATTCTGAAGAGAAGCGAATAGAAACCTGGATTACCAAAGGCATTGATTTAAATGCTATTGAATGGGCTGAAATGTTTGGTAAATATCTAAGCAAAGAAAAAGATGACGCACTTGATATAAATGGTCAAACTATAAATAGAAATCAAAATCAAAATAGAAATCAAAATCAAAATAGAAATCAAAATCAAAATCAAGATGAAAACCAAAAGCTATCACATTTATCCTCATCCCAATTAAGGAAATTCTTTGGAACATTAAAAAGCTTGCAAAACCAAATTTTAATGGACAGCAACATTGATGATAATGGTAATTTACCTGAAGAACACAAAAAACAAATACTTATGCTAAAACCCCAACTCGCCTATGCAGTAGCCAGAGCCAAATCCTCTTATGCCAAAATTTATAATTTTTACTTCGTAATAAATGAATCCATTAAATACATCCAAACAAAAAAACACTTTAAGAATTTTATTTCATTACTTGAAGCCATCGTGGCTTACCATAAAGTGGAAGAAGAAAACAAAGAAAAAAAATAAATATTTTCAATAACCCTTTAAACTATAACATATGAACGACAAAAGACAACTTATTAAAAAAATTAAATTCGATTACAAATTGGAGCTAATCACCGGACTACGCATAGGTGATAGCAAAGAAAATGTTGAAATTGGCGGAGTGGACGCTCCTGTCATCCGCAGAAAAGACAACCAACAACCTTATATTCCGGGTAGCTCAATTAAAGGAAAAATCCGTTGTCTGCTGGAATTATCCAAAGGAATAAACATGGACTCTGAATGCAGAAACACGGGGGATATAATACAACAACTTTTCGGGGCAAGCGAAAGAAAAGAAAAAGAAAAAGAAAATGAAAATGAAAAATACCCCAACATTCCTTCTCGTCTCATTGTACGTGATGCATACCTAACCGAAGAGTCAGTTAAGAAATTTAAACAAAATGAATTCACGGATATGCCTTATACCGAAATAAAAGCAGAAAATAAAATTGACCGAAAAACAGGTAAAGCCGAATCGCCCCGATTATTTGAACGCGTACCAGCCGGTGCTGTTTTTAATGTAGAATTTATCATCAACATCTTTGAAGGCGATGATCAAAAAAAACTTGAAGAATTATTGCAAGAAGGAATAAAATTACTTGAATTGGATTACTTGGGAGGTTCCGGATCACGCGGCTACGGACAAGTTAAATTTGACCTGGTAAAAATTACTCAATATAAAATTGAAAGAGAAAATGAAATAGTAAAAATAATAGAAGATAAAACAAACGTTTAAATTTATTTACCTGATAATCATTAAAATGATTTAAACATGCCAATAAAAATTATCCGTCTCAAATTCAATGCGCCATTGCATATTTCAACCGTGAAATCTGAATATGATATTTCCGAGAAAATTGTTCACAGTGATACTCTTTATTCTGCTATCCTGGAAGCATGGAACGTACTCGGTATGCATAAATTTATACCTGCTAGTACTGATGAAAAATTGCAATTTTCAATTTCTTCATTATTTCCATATATCACACAAGGGAATCAAACAATTTATTTTTTACCGAGACCACTAAATTTTATCCCACATGATATTCCGATAGAACTGAACAAAAAAATAAAAAAAATTCAATACATTGATGCAAGTATTATAAAAAAAATACAAGAAACCTATTCAGGTGAGTTTGAACTACGCTCTGACTTCATCAAAGGTATGTTCTACACAGACAAAGAAATTAATGAAAATTTCATCAGCACATCAGTTGTTCCACGGGTGAGGGTCTCACGCAACAATGAAGACGCCAAACCTTTTTACATCGAAAGAATTTATTTTAATGAAAACAGCGGGTTCTACTTTTTCTTAATTTATGAAGACGATGTAATTTACCATGCCATCAAAAGCGCTCTGGATTATTTACAAGATGCAGGAATTGGCACCGATCGAAATGTGGGGCATGGAACATTCACATATACAGTTGAAAATGATAGTAATCCCAACATTCCAAAATTCACAATCCAACAACCCCATTATGCTTTAAATCTATCTCTTTACATCCCTGAAGATCACAATCTCGCTAAAGCGATGCTGAACGATGCATATTTTGACATTCTTACCCGAGGTGGTTGGATTACCAGTTTTCCTTACAATACCCTCAGAAAAAAAAATATTCGTTGCATTAAAGAGGGCTCGGTATTAAATATCAGCAATATAAAATCTAACAACAACATATTGACATCAGGCAAAATTGCAGATATAACACCAGAAAGAAATCAATTACCTGCCCATACAAAAAACATTCATTCAATTTTTAGAATTGGCATATCCATTTGGATTCCTTTCCCTCAAAACTTAAACTTAAAAATAGGTTTAATAACAAAAGAAAAAGAAAATTTATGAATTATACTAACATAACATACGATTTACGAATTAAAACCATAACACCAATACACATTGGTGCCGGTCCGGAAAAAAAATGGATAAAAGGACTTGATTATTGTCTCAATAATGAACACATCGAATTTTTTAAACTAAATCATATTGATATAGATGAAAATGATATTGAAAAAATCACATCTTTATTTCTCTCACATAATCAAAATAGAAATACCATAAAGGAAATTTCCAAAAAATTAAAAATTAAACCTGCCTTTAAAATAAAATTCAACAAAGAACCAAATGAGATTTTTGCTCACATTAGAGATGGCTTTAATGTTCCATACATACCCGGCTCATCTATAAAAGGTGCATTACGCTCTGCCATTTTGGGATATTTATGCCGGAAAGACGAAGATATTAATAGAAATCCTTTTGACTCTGATGATCCCGATACAATTATATTTGGCACAGTCGAAAATAGCATCATGCGTTTTTTGCAAGTGACAGATGCCCATTTTACCAATGAAGCAATGGCTTTGTATGATACCAAAATTTATTCCTTAGATTATAATAATCAAGGCGCATGGAAGCATAATAGAAAAGGATCTGACGAAAATTTTAATTCAACTGCTTTTGTCAGCACTTATGAATGTATAAATATAAATAAACAAAGTAAATTGAGATTAAACATTACAGCACAAATAATAAAATTGTTAAACGATCAAAAACCTATATTCACTGAAAAAATTATTGAACTTTCTTTAAATACTCATACTACATTATTAGAGAAAATATTTAAAATGATTAATGAACAAACTAAATTGTATCTTGAAAAAGAAATAAAATTTTTTGCCCATCACAAAGGTGATAAATACGATATCATATTAAAGCAATATTATTCTCTGAAAAACATAGTAGAACATTTTATTGAAAACAAAAATAAACAAGCACTTTTGCACCTCGGTTCCGGCAGCGGCTTCCACGGTATCACAGGCGACTGGCAGTTCGATACACACATAATTAATGGCATAGAAAGGAATAGCAACAGAGGTTTAATAAATGAAAAACCTGCTGCCAAAACACGCAAACTAATTTTTCGTCAAGATAATGACGAATTCGTTTTTACCCCTTTTGGTTTTATTGCAATTTCTATAAACAATTCATTTGATCACAAACCAACATTCTTTGAACAATCCTATTATTTTGAGAATTTTTCTAAATCAGAAACTAAAAGTATTTCACAAAAGGGAAATTTTACTACTAAATCAAATGAAGAAACAAATACAAATAATGAAGACATCATAGAATACATGAACTACTTGATAAATACTCCAACTATCAAACATTTACATGAGATACAAATTGGAAAGTTTGTTTATGCAGAAATTATTAAAATTGAAAAAACAAATTCATTGGCATCTGTTACTCTTGATAACAAAACATTGCAATGTCAAATTTTTGGTAAATTATTAAAAAAGTTAAAACCTGGTGATAAAATAAAAGCAAAAATCACTAATTGCAAAAACAATGAAATAATATCTTTATCAACAAATTTATTTTAACCCCATGCCCACCCTCCTCTCCATCATATCCGACCACAACATACCCAACCTCCGGGTTGCCAAACATTTCTGGCGCAACAAACTCATAAACAAGAAATCATTAACTTCCCAAAACAAGAACAGTGTTGTAATGTCGGAATCAGGCACTTGTGATGATAAACTAACAAAACCCGTGCAGATAAAAACAATCACAACACAAACTCATATTCTTTTCGATAGAAAATTAAATATTTTTCTAACATTGTTTTCACAATATTAGAACATACAATGTCACGTTCTTTGTTTAACATGATAACATGTGATTTTTAAAACAATATTAGAAGTAAAGAAAAACATTAAATTTTTATCAATATATGAAAGCTCTTATTTCATTTTTAGGTACAGGACCCTTTGAAGAAAAAGGTAGTAAAAGAAAATACCGCACTGCACGGTATAAATTCAACAACGTAGAAAATGAGAATTCTTTTGTTTCTTTATTTTTAGCCGAGCAACTAAAAATCGACAAACTATACGTCATAGGTACACACAAATCTATGTGGGAAGAATTGTATAACAGTATCGTTCCAGTTTCTAAACAAAATAATGAATTCCTTCTTAATCAACTTATTCCTGAAATCGATAAACTATATGACGGTACTTGGAATGAAGAAATTTTTGACAAATTAGAACAAGAAATTAACATTTATTCACCTTACCCTATCAAAATATTGATCTTAAAATACGGTATGGACGAAGATGAAATTAAATACAACATAGAAAAAACCATTGAAACATTGAAAACTGAATTTTTTTCTCCTGGCAAAAATGAAAGCATTTCCCTGCACATGGACATAACTCACTCCTTCCGGTCTTTACCTATTCTTATTCAGCAAGTTATTCAGTTTTTTATACAGTTACACGAAAAAAAAATTCACTTTGACGGTATTTATTATGGCATGTTGGAAGTTATCAAAGAAACAGGATTTGCACCTGTGATAAACCTTTCAAAAATAGCAGAAATTGGCAAATGGGCAAATGCTGCCTATGCATTTGAAAATTTTGGAAATGGTTATTTACTTTCCGATTTAATACAGCAAACCAATCCATCTGAAAGCATACTTATCAAAGATTTTTCAAACACATTAAATTTAAATCTGATTTTTCATGTTAAAGGTAAAATTCAACAACTAAACGGAATTCTCAAAAAAGAATATCCTTTTTTAGGACAACTCTTTATCTCAAATGTTCTTGAAGAATTCATCCGACAATTTAAAAACATCAATAAAGATTCAGAGTTTCAACTTCAACTTGCCAAATGGCAATATCAGAAAAAACGTTATGGTATTGCTGTTCTTATTCTTTATGAAGCCATGATTACCTGGATTTGTGAACAGGAATCTCTTATGCCCAATAGAAAAGATAATAGAGATAATGCTAAAAATCTACTTTCGACAAAATATATTAACATTCGAAACATAATCAGAAACTACAAAATCGACGATATTCGCAATAGTGTGGCTCATCAGTTATATAGACAGATAAAAGTAGAAACAGCTATACAAAATATTCATAAAGCAATAGAAAAGTTTAGTGATTTAGCTAAAAATAAAAATTGAATTATAGATAACAAACGAAGAAATTAAGTTACAATGAACATCATCTTTCTTCCACGGACTTATAGTATAATTGACATTTGGAAAAATAATATTTTAAAATTACAAAAAAATTACAGGTATGTTATCAAATAATCAATCTTTAAAATTGCTGAATTAAAAATTTTTTGTCAAATGCGTACAATAATTGTTACATCTTTCGGAAGAACTTGGCAAATACTACCAGAAATTCTTGCATTTGTAAATTATCCAAAAATAAAAATATTTCAAAACAATCGACAAATCAATAATTTTCACAAAATTCTTGAATCACAAAATATTGAAACAATTAATCAATTTTGGATTATCTGCAACAACGATGCAACGACAAACAATGCTATTCAGAATTTTGAAAATTGGAAACACGAATACATCAAAATATATGGTAACGAAGGAATTCCCGAAATTAAATATATAAAATCAGATTTTCAAGACCTCACATCTCAGGAAGAATGTGATGCGATGACCGATTTAATCTACAGAACTATCCTTAAAGCAAAAGAAGATTCGGACAAATTACTTATCTCTCTCACAGGCGGTAGAAAAACCATGAGTGCAGACCTTCTCAATGCCGCCTCTATCTGGGGATGCAACCTTCTATTTCATATTAACATTAACCAAAACATAACAATTCAAAAAAATGAACTATTATCTCCTCTAGACCATGAAAAAGCTAACTTTATATTCCCTGTGCTGGTTAAAAGTAACTTACTATCCAATTACATCACAGAAATCCCTAATAAAATCCTGTCAAAAGATTATCCTATACATTTTGGAACCCCTAATCCTTCATCAACAAACCTTCTCAAAGTAATCAACAAACGATTGGATGAAGCCAAATACACCCACTACAACGCCTACAAAATCAGACAAAGCAATAATAGCCAGTCCAATTTTCTAGGTCTGCACCAATTACACCCTTCCATACTCAACGCCTTGACCGTACAAAGCCCCACCAAAGAATGGATAGCAATCCTTCCGAAAGCAGAACTTCACATCCACTTCGGCGGAGTCCTTAACACCCATCAACTGATTGAAGTCGCTAAAACCCACTCCGACGATATTGAACAACTAAAAAATGAGTCATCCTCTTTCAATGATTGGATACTCCAGATTCAGAACGCAATTTCTATAAAAAACGATGACTATCTGAAAAAATTTATACAGGACAAAAAATTACTTAGAGATCACCTCAACCTGCCCAAACCTTTAGCCGTAGCCGCCTTCATATCCTGTTTTGATAAAAACGCCGACTACTTAGACCAACTTATTTTTGGGAATTATACCAATAACACACACTACCGAAATATAGGCATAGAAAAGTATGAAAAACTTGGCGACCTTCAGGGATCTGCCATTCTTCAATCCAAAAAAACCATCGAAAAAACCTGCGATTTTCTCATAGATTATTGCAAAAACAACAATATCATCTACTTAGAATTACGATGCTCTCCTCATAACTACACACAAGGTAACCTCACAGAAAAAGAAGTCATCAACATTATTATCAACAAACTTAAATCACAAAAACACACCGATTTCCGTCTGATAATCATCGGTTCAAGGCATAATGACGAAACAATTTTCAGTAAACATGTTGAACTCACCGGTAATCTCATCAATGACGCTCATTACAAAGAATACATCATTGGCTTCGATATAGCCGGCAACGAATCCCTCAAATCACCGGGCGAATTACGTCCTAAACTACTCCCACTTCTTAAAGAATGTATAAGATTCACTATTCACGCAGGCGAAGACCAACCCGTCGACAATATATGGCAAGCCGTCTATGAACTTTCCGCCGACAGAATAGGACACGGTCTTACCCTTATCAATAACCCTCAACTAATGAAACGGTTCAAAGACAAAAACATATCCATCGAACTCTGTCCGTCAAGCAATTTTCAAATTTGTGATTTTAATTCAAAAAAATATCCATTGATGGATTACTTGAATTATGGATTGAAAGTGACCATAAATACCGACAATCCCGGAATATCGAGAACTACTCTTAACAACGAATTTCTTTTTGCAGCCCAAATAGCTCAACTCAATAAAAATCACATCCTCCAACTCATATATAACTCATTCAAATCTGCATTCCTTGAAAAAGAAGAGAAGAAAAAACTTCTTTTAAAAGCCGAAGAAAAAATTTTTAATATACTATCCAATGAATAACATTGCTTGCATAGAAAGAAAATCTATTCCTCATCAATTCCTGGCAAAGTTCATTGCTATTAAAACAAACACCGATACAATAAACAACTTATTCGACAATATCACCTTCAAAGAAAAAAACTTCATCGAAAATAATGAAAACTTTAAACAACCCATACCTTATATCGTTCTCACGAACAAACAAAATAAAATCGCCATTTATCAAAGAAACGGATCAGAAAAACGGTTAAATAATTATTGGTCAATCGGATTCGGCGGCCATATAGAACCCTCTGACTTCTCAGAAAATAACTTCCTAGAAACATTACTCAATTGTGCAAAACGCGAAATTTTTGAAGAACTTAAAATACATCTCCCGGATACCATTCAGTTCCGCGGAATCATCAACGAAGAAATCACCCCCGTCGGTCGAACCCATATAGGATTCGTCTTTCAAACAACTATCAACACTATCGATACGTTAAAATATTCCGGCGAAATTAAAAACCTAAAATTTACAACGTCTAACGAAATTAGAAGCAAAAATCTTGAATTGTGGTCTGAGTTAACCCTAAAATTGATAAATTGATAATGCCATGAAAACATTTATTTTTTTTCTAGGAAATAATCTTTACAAAGAATGTTACTATCAATTCAACGATCAATCTAGATACCTGACAAACTACACCCAGAAAGCCATATTGCAAAAACACGCAGGGGAAATATCAAGAATCATCGTCTATCTTACCAACGAAGCGAGAAAAAACAACTGGGAAGGATATAACAAACTCAAAGATCAACTCTTGTCGGTCAACCCTGACATTCCACTGCACGAATACGACATTCCAAATGGTTTCTCCAATGATCAACTACTTAGTATTTTCTCAATCATCACTGATAGCATCTTACCAAACGAACAACTCATTATTGATGTAACACATTCGTTCCGATCTCTCCCGATTACCCTGAGCTCCGTACTTAATTACCTCAAACAAACCAAAAACATCACCATCGAAAAAATATATTATGGAGCATTTGAGGTCTTAGGTAATCCTCGTGAAGTTGATCAAATTCCCATTGAAAATCGCATCGCTCCAATGCTCGACATAACATACCTCGATACTATACAACAATGGACCGTTGCTATCAACAATTTTATCTACTTTGGTAACACCACTGCTCTTAAAGAGCTTAGCAACTCTGCCATCAAACCTATACTTATTGAAACTAAAGGGCGAGATAAAACTGCCTCAAACATCCGTGAAGTAGTAAATCAACTCGATGCTCTAATGCAATACATCTATACATGTAGATCTCTCGAAATTATAGATTTTAATTTCGACAATCTGAAACAAAAAATAGAAGAAATAATACAAAACAATTCTATTTTACCTCAACTAACCCTACCTTTCATTAATCTAAAAGAAAAATTTGAAAATTTCAACAATAACAATCCTATTAAAAACTGTATTTTATGTGTGGAATTCTGCTTGAGTTTTAATTGGATTCAACAAGCATACACTTTACTTCAAGAAAATTTTATATCTTACCTTCTTCAGCTAATTGAAGAAAATTATTTAGATATCGACAATAGAGAAGCATTGAAAAAAACTATAAATATCATACATTTAAACATTGATGAAAAAGAATGGGACAAATATTTATATACTAAAATCAAAAAATATGTCTCTGTCTTGAACAACAACCCCATATCAGAACTATTCAGTTCTTACATACAACTTTCAGACCTTCGCAATGACATAAATCATGCAGGTATTAAACAACATTTTTCTTCTCCCAAAAATCTCTCTCAAAAAATTAACGACATCTATGTTAAATTACTCCAACACTCATCATTTATAACTATT
>BPHE01000023.1 GCA_026003395.1 Vicingaceae bacterium | reverse complement strand
TTGGAGCAGCCAACGGCATTACCACTGACGAACCGGCCTCTTCCAATAACTTACATAAAACCGGATCGGCGTGCACATAAGGAAACACAATAAATCCCTTTTTGGCCAATTCTTCGGTAGCTTTTAATGTTTCCACCGGGTCGGGAAGCAAATATCTTGGATCGGGATGAATTTCCAATTTCACCCAATATGTCTCAAGGGCCTCAGCTGCCAGTTGTGCAGCCATGACAGCCTCTTTGGCGTTTCTGGCTCCGGATGTGTTGGGCAATAATCTTACATTTTCAGGTATAAAATCCAGGATGTCCTGTGTTTGTTTTTGTTTTTTAACTTCAACTCTTTTCAATGCCACAGTCACTATCTCTGCACCCGAAGACATAATGGATTCTTGCATAACTGCAGGGGAAGAAAATTTTCCGGTTCCCAAAATCAATCTCGACTTGAGCTTAATGTTATTTACTTCCCAATAATCTTCTTGTAAACAATCTGTTGGTTTCATTTTATTAAATAATTATCCGATTCATTTAACAATGCACTGCTATATGCCATTCCATCTACACCCGGAATGTTTTCTATAACCGACCAATCTTTTTTTTGTATGCCTCCAATAACAAATACTTTTAAATGATATTTTTCAAACAAATTCTTATGTAAAGACAAAATCTCCCGAATGCCTTCTTCTCCCAAAACAGGACTTAAATTTTCTTTAGTTGTAGTATAAGCAAAGGGACCAAGGCCAATATAGTTAATAATTCCGGCAATTTCATCGGTCAAGTCCGCAGCATGATTGACGGTAAATCCGACAATAGCATCCTCTCCAAGCATTTTACGTACATAATATGGATGTATGTCGTTTTTGCCTACGTGACAACCATCCGCATTGAAGATTTTGGCCAAATTGGGGAAATCATTTACAATAAAGGTGAATTCAAACTTTTTCTTTAAAGCAACTATTTTTTGGATCTCCGACTCTATTTCATGTAATGGGGCTTTTTTCATACGCAACTGAATCCAACGTATGCCTTTTCCAAGTGCAAACTCAACTTGTTGACTCGGTGACCATCGATGGGGATATGATGTGATGAAATAGTGGATCATAATTTTAAAGTTTGTGATAGCCCCAACGGTCGATGGTGGTATCCATAAACCGGGCCAAATAATCGCGGCTACGTAAAACAGCTTTGATCAAAGGGAATTTCCTGGCTAAATGTGCGGTAATGGCCGAAGACAATACACAACCTGTACCATGCTTCTCGTATCCACGTATTTTTTTGGGTTTAAACGGATAAACTTTTCCCCCTCCATCCACAACCAGAAAATCCCTTCCCTTGTTCTCACCTTCGGCATGACCACCTTTCAATAATACCCTGGTATGCTGTGACAACAACTTTGCACCATCGATTCCATTTTCTCCTGATAACAATTTAACTTCCTCTAAATTAGGAGTAATTAAATAAAATTGCTTGAGCCGATTGAGATCTAATTTGATCTCGGGCCACACATCACTACCAAAAGTGGGGCGAAAAACAGGATCCCAAATAATGTTGATATTTTCATTATGTTTCTTTAAGAATGAGACAATCGCATTTAATTGTTCGAACGAAGCCGTCATGCCTATTTTCACCCATGCCGGTTGGTATCGTTGCAACAAAGGAGTCAATTGATTAAAAATAATTTTGTTGTCAAGAGGTTCGAACCCGAAAAATTGGTCTTCGTGTTGATATGTTATACAAGTAGCCACAGCCAATCCCTTGGTCTTGAGTGACTCAAACGTTTTAATATCTGCTGCAATGCCGGCTCCTGCCGAAGGGTCAAATCCGGCTATCGATAAAACAGCAGGTCTACTGTATAGCTTCATTACAAATATATTTGTGAACCTTTTTGCTTGAATTCCTCGGCTTTTTCCTGCATTTTTTGATCTATTTCCTGTTCTGCATACTTACGAATATCTTGAGTTATTTTCATACTACAAAACTGAGGACCACACATAGAACAAAAATGAGCCAATTTTGCCCCTTCGGCGGGCAATGTTTCATCATGAAACTCTCTTGCTCTCCAGGGATCAAGCGATAAATTAAATTGGTCCTCCCAACGGAACTCAAAACGGGCTTTACTAAGGGCATTATCTCTCATTTGTGCCCCCGGATGGCCTTTAGCAAGATCGGCGGCATGTGCGGCAATTTTATATGCTATCACTCCATCTCGCACATCATTTTTGTTTGGCAATCCAAGATGTTCTTTAGGAGTGACATAACAAAGCATGGCCGTGCCGAACCATCCTATCATGGCCGCTCCGATGGCCGATGTAATATGGTCATAACCTGGAGCAACATCGGTCGTAAGTGGTCCTAATGTATAAAATGGTGCTTCGTGGCAATATTTCAATTGCAAATCCATGTTTTCTTTAATCAATTGCATAGGAACATGTCCCGGACCTTCGATAATCACCTGACAATCGTGTTTCCAAGCAATTTGTGTCAATTCCCCAAGAGTTTCCAATTCAGCCAGTTGAGCCCGGTCATTGGCATCGGCAATGGAGCCCGGTCTCAATCCGTCACCAAGCGAAAATGAAACATCATAGGTCTTCATGATTTCACATATTTCTTCAAAATGGGTATATAAGAAATTCTCTTTGTGATGAGCCAAACACCATTTAGCCATAATCGACCCTCCCCGGCTTACAATTCCTGTCACTCTGTTTGCTGTCAATGGTATGTACCTCAACAAAACACCCGCATGAATGGTGAAATAATCTACTCCTTGTTCGGCCTGTTCTATCAACGTATCCCGGAAAATTTCCCAGGTCAGTTCCTCGGCTTTGCCATTGACTTTTTCCAGAGCTTGATAGATAGGCACTGTTCCAATCGGCACCGGGGAATTACGGATTATCCATTCTCTGGTTTCATGGATATTTTTACCGGTAGAAAGGTCCATCACCGTGTCGGCCCCCCAACGAATAGCCCAAACCATTTTTTCCACCTCTTCTTCAATGGTAGATGTCACTGCAGAATTTCCAATATTGGCATTGATTTTTACAAGAAAATTACGTCCTATGATCATGGGTTCACTTTCAGGGTGATTAATGTTGGCAGGGATGACGGCACGTCCACGGGCCACTTCATCGCGAACAAATTCAGGCGTAATAAAACCATTATGCACATATGCCCCAAAATTTTCTCCTTTATGTTGTTTCCACAGATCATTATTTTTACGATAAAGCTCCTCCCTCAACTGGTTTTCCCGTATGGCAATATATTCCATTTCAGGCGTAATGATGCCTTGACGTGCATAGTGCATTTGGGTAACGGCTTTACCGGTTTTAGCTTTTAAAGGCTTGGGTATGTTTGGAAAACGTATGTCGTCCAATTCCGGCATTTGCATTCTTTTTCTTGTATATTCAGAGGAAAAGTCATCTAAGCGTTCTACATCCCCGCGTTGCAAAATCCATTGCTCCCTAATTTTGGGCAGCCCGTTGTATATGTCTATCGATTGGTCCGGGTCTGTATAAGGTCCCGAAGTGTCATAAACCACCACCGGGTCGTTTTTTATTCTTTGCCCCGTTTGTTTATCAATAGTATCGGTCAAGGTTATTTCGCGCATGGCAACCTTGATGTCATGAATTTTTCCTTTGATGTAAACTTTTTTTGATGCCGGAAAAGGTTCTCTCGTAATAATATCCGGCGTTGGAATTTTTTCTTTTTTCATAAATATTTCAATTTTATCCTCCTTGAGAGGCGGTTATTATTAAAATTTTATCATTTTCCTTTAAATCTTTATATTCCCATTGATTGCGTGCAATGACGTCATTGTTGACCGAAACGGCAATACCTTTTTTCCGGTCAATACCCAATTGTTTTAATAATTGAAGGAGATTTAAACTTGATTCGGAGAAAATTTTTACTTCATTGTTTACTACCAGTTTCATTATTATATTTTTTAAGGCAAGGATGCTAATCACCGGCAGTAAACTGCGGCTTATCCCTTCGGCAGCATTACCTGCATCAGGTTCTGAGGGTATTTTCTCAGCCATCTCCATACCGGAGAAAAGCACCCCTTAAGCCATTGTTCAAAAGTAAGATTTTTATTTAAACCCGCAGAAAATATTTAATTTTTTTTGTAAAATAAGCAGTATAGGTTATACATGTCATTATGGGAATTTTACAAAGAATAGGGGTGTAAAATCTTTACATTTCACCTATAAAAAATAAGCCACTTATGTCAGTAAGTGGCTTTTTTATCATTCTTTCATCGATTAATTTCCCATTTCTGAAATGAATTTTACACGCATTAAACGAATTTCTTCTTCAGTATAAACATCTCCAAACTCTTTCAGGACTTGTTGAATGTTATCTTCCTCCATTTCCCTGAAATAATCCAGAAGCTCTTCCTGATATTCTTCATCAATAATTTCGTCAAGATAATATGAGATATTCAATCTGGTTCCACTTGCCACTATTTGTTCAATCTCTGTTATCAATTCATCCATTGAAAGCCCCTTGGCATTGGCAATGTCTTTCAAATCCATTTTTTTATCGATGGATTGTATGATAAATATTTTATTGCTCGATTTATTCGCAACTGATTTAATTACCAGATCAATAGGACGTTCGATATCGTTTTCTTCTACATATTTTTTTATCAAATCTACAAACTCTTTACCAAATTTTTCGGCTTTTCCTTGGCCCACACCGGTAATACCTGTCAGCTCCTGGATAGTAATGGGATATTTGATGCACATTTCTTCCAACGAAGGGTCTTGAAAAATAACATACGGAGGCAGGTCGTGTTTTTTGGCCACTTGTTTTCTTAAATCTTTCAACATGCTGAACAATACTTCATCGGCTGCACCTGTCGATCCTCCACGGGTAGATGTAATAATATCATCATCGTCGTCCAGGTCGGTTTCTTCATAGCGGTGTGGAAATACCATATCGACAGGATATGGATTTTTCAAAAACTCCTCTCCTTTTTGGGTAACCTTCAATACTCCGTAATTTTCAATTTCTTTTAACACAAAACCGTGAATGATACATTGACGTATAATGGCTTCCCAATACTTATCGTCTTTATACAATTTGTCATTTTCTTCTTCATCGTCGTCATTGGTCCAAAACTCTTGTTCTCCAACGAGGTCAAGGTCAATTTCAGTTTTACCTATTCCGAACAAAGGATGCTTGTCATGTTTGTAATTTTTGATTTCTGTTGTTGCTTTTCCGGCCAAAAATTGCGCAATGTATTTTGTTTTAAATACTTCTTTTAATTCTTTGATAACTTTAAGTATGGTAACAACATCTTCTTGTCCGTCGAATTTCTTTTTGGGATTTTTACAATTATCGCACATGCCTTGTTCGCTGCAGGCAGTATCAGTATAATCTTCTCCAAAGTAATGCAATAAAAATTTTCGACGGCATACTGCCGATTCGGCATAAGAAACCATCTCGAAAATCAATTGTTTGCCTACTTCAATTTCGGCCACCGGTTTTCCTTGAAGAAATTTTTCAAGTTTTTCAATATCCTTATAACTATAGAAGGCCAAACATATACCTTCACCGCCGTCACGACCGGCACGACCGGTTTCTTGATAATAACTTTCGATACTTTTTGGAATATCGTGGTGGATGACAAAACGCACGTCAGGTTTATCAATGCCCATTCCGAAGGCAATGGTGGCCACAATCACATCAATCTCTTCATTCAAAAACATATCTTGATGGCGAGAACGTGTATTGGCATCTAAGCCGGCATGATATGGCACCGCTTTGATTCCATTGGCCTGTAAAATTTCCGCCAATTCTTCCACTTTTTTACGGCTCAGGCAATATACAATGCCGGATTTGCCGGGATGTTGTTTGATAAACTTAATGATTTGTTTGATGACATCCTTTTTGGGACGCACTTCATAATAGAGATTTTCGCGGTTGAAGGAAGATTTAAACACAGTGGCATCTTGCATGCCGAGATTTTTTAATATGTCCTCTTGCACTTTTGGCGTAGCAGTAGCTGTAAGAGCAATTATCGGCACACGATCTATCGATTCAATAATAGGACGCAAGCGACGGTATTCCGGACGGAAGTCATGTCCCCACTCTGATATACAGTGTGCTTCGTCAATAGCGAAAAAGGAAATTTTAATTTGCTTAAAAAAGTCTACATTTTCTTGCTTTGTCAATGATTCCGGAGCAACATACAACATTTTGGTTTTGCCGCTTAAAATGTCGTTTTTGACTTGATTGATTTCTGTTTTATTGAGGGAAGAATTGAGAAAATGGGCAATTCCATTATTGGTTGAAAATCCCCTCATGGCGTCTACCTGATTTTTCATCAATGCGATAAGCGGTGAAATGATAATGGCAGTTCCTTCGCTAATTAACGCAGGTAATTGATAGCATAAGGACTTGCCTCCACCTGTGGGCATGATGACAAACGTGTCTTTGCCATCAAGCAAATTTTTGATGATTGCTTCTTGTTGTCCTTTAAATTTAGTGAAACCAAAATACTCTTTTAAATACTCTTTTAATGTTGCGTTTTCTGTGGCCATCATTGATTAATTATTTTTTAAAATTTTGTTTGATAAATTTACAACAAAATAATATCCTAAATTTATTATATTAACATTAATTCGGTAAAAATTTGCCTAAATTTTGTTTTTTTCCGACAAATACCTTTTACCGGGCAATTAATTTAATATTAACCTTTTTGACGTTTAAAGATAACCAATTATTTTCAAACACACATATTTTGTATTGGCAATTTATTTTTTGAACAATGTAAAGAGTTTAACAATAACTAATGTAGATTTTTTCTGGACAATGCCCATTTTAGGTTATTTTGGGCTCTTGTAAATCCGGGATCCAATTTAATTGCTTTCTTACAGTATTCAATGGCTGTGTCGTATTGTTGCAATTCAATATAAGCACTGCAAATGTTATTATAAATAATTGCATTGTTGCTATCCAGTGCCAGTGCTTTCAAATGAATGTCTATGCATTTTTCGAACATTTTTCGGTGATAATAATTCAATCCTATTTCAATCAGTTTGTTTACATCCTTGGAATTTAATGCCTCTCTTTCCATCTCTTCAAAACTTTTTAATGGGTCCGTTATTTTTTCCAACACTTGCTTCATTTCAGACAGTTTCACATGACCGGGGCTATGCTCAAGCCCTTTTGCGATCCATTGTCGGGCTTCGTCGATTCGTCCTTGTTGCATCAAGAAACGTGCATAATAATAATAACTATCCGGCACTTCGGGTTGAAACCTGATGGCATTCAAAAAATATTGTTCGGCCTCAAATGGTTTCCCTTGTGCTTCTTTCAAAATTCCCATGTTTATGTGGATATAGGCCCAGTAGGGCATACGTTCGAGGGTTTTTTGGAAGCATTTTTCAGCTTCATCCAGGTGGCCCCGGCTCATTAATATGAGTCCGTAATTCATCCATCCTCTGCCGTTGCCCGGACTTTTTTCGGTTACATCTTTCCACAACAACCCCGAATCTCCCCAAACTATATTGCGTTGATATGTGCCATAAGCATGCAAAACATAAATGATTGAAAGCAGTGTGAAAAAAACTTTTTTTATGGCTTGCAATTGTTTAATATTGACCAAGTAATCATAAATCAGGGCTCCCCCCCAGCCTGCGGCGATCATCAATCCTATATACGGCAGAAATGTCCGGTGATCATTGGCAATTTGGCCAAAAGGAATAATGCTTGAGGTGGGTGCCAACGTAACATAAAACCACAAAATGCCAAAACCTATGGGTTTCATTTTTTTCAGCTCTGTTGCATAAATTGCAAAACCAATCAAACCCAAATGCAAAAACAAAGCGAAAATAACCTTCCGGTTGATCCATGTAGAAAAAATTTCGAAATCAGGATCGGCACTTAAATCAAGTGGCAAAATAAAGTTTCCGATATAATGAGCAATCACGACCCATTGTGTGTAGAAATATTCCCAATTTCCGGCCGTAGTAGCCGGCTTAAACAAATCTGTATCAGCGGGCATAAAGCGAATCCGTATCCATGCAAACAAACCAAAACAAACGATCCATGCCGGGAATGTTTTTTTTAAGGCATGAAAAAATTTTTGCCAACCTTTAAATTTCAATAAACGCAAAAAAGATCCATCCTCCTCAAAAACAAACACATAAATGAACAATAAAGGTGCAAACATGGCACCAATCTCTTTGGTTAAAATGCCGGCTACGGCCGGAATTAAATATAGGTGCCATTTGCGGCTTTTTTCCCAAATATACAGAACCAGGGCCAAAACAATGCACATTGCTGAAAAAGAATCAGACCGCATTATGATATAATTGATGGTTTCAGCATTGGCAGCATGTATGGAATAAAATGCAGTGGACAAAAATGCCGTCCATATGATAAGATCCTGTGTCGACCCCGTGAATGATAGTATTTTTTTATACATTTTAAACATCAATATCAATTGTACAATATACCAAAAGAAAATATGTATATGAAATGCCACGGGATTCAACCCTTTACCGAGGTAATAATCAATGGCATTGAGTGTGGTTAACAAAGGGTTGTAACTTTGATTGCCGGGATTCGTTCCATAATATTTTATATCTGTAAAAAACAGTGGGATATTTCGAATATCACGAATATAAGTATTATTGACAATGGTATGGCTGTCGTCAAACTCAAATCCATTGTCAAAATGGTTGGAATATGCTCCCAATAAGACCAAAAAAGCCAATAAAGCCCACCATTTGATTTTCTTCATGCACCAGGAATTTTTTTGTAAATATAAAAATCTGATTTGGATGTCAAATCAGGAAAGTTTGGATCATAAGGATATCGGTTGGGGATGTGCATGATCAATTTAAAATCTTGACGTTTTTTTTCTACCCATTCTGTAAAACATCTGTCGCGTTCGTGAAACAATTGTTTCCCTTCAAAATTAGAAGAATAAATGACGACCCATTGCCGGCTTAAATCAAAAAGCAATCGCATATATTCTTCGTATATTTCATCTTCAATCAAATGATAAATCACATCGGCCGACAGGGTCATTTCTGATTCGAGACGATTGAAATTTTCTTGAATAAAATTTTTTTCAAATAAAAAAAATTGTTTGGTGGGATCTTCTTTAAATTTTTCCTTGCAAATTTCAATAGCTTTCATACTCACATCCAACCCGATGTATTGTGGAAAATTATACAATTTCAATTGTTCACCGTCGCCACAACCTAATTCAAGTATTGTCTTGATATTTTTCTGTGTAACAAAATCATTAATTACGCTTGCTTTAAAATAAGCCAATCGATTGTAAGATCCACTACCGGATGTTTTGCCCCTCTTATACCTTTTTTCCCAATAGACATCCGATCCGGGAAAAAACCGGTTAAACAATGGAACTATCAAGTAATAACAACTGACGAGGATTCTTTTCATATTACCGGTCGAATAAATTATACCATTGACGAGAGACAAATTCTACCGATCCGGTTTTGTTTACCCAATTCCATTGAGACCATTGTTGTTCTATTGTTAATGGAGGCAAATCTACCGTTTCCATAATTTTTTTTCTCAAAGATAACACATTGCCATTTTCAAAAAAATGCAACATTTCATCCAACGTATTATCATTTTTAAATACAGGCAAATCAGGGGTAATGCATCTCAATCCTGAAGCCAGCGCTTCTCTTAATACCAACGAGTAACCCTCGGATCTTGAAGGAAAAACAAAAATATCGTGTTGATGAAACAATTGCGGCAATGAATGATTGGGTTGCGGTGGTAAAATTTTGATGCTGCATTCTGATAATTTATTTTTCCATGCCAACAATTGTTCCTTCATTGGTCCGTCACCTACCAATGTCAATGATAAATTTTGTTTGTGTTTAATACACTCTTCAAACGCAATCATCAATAGATCCAATCCTTTGCTTTCTATAAAATTGCCGACATAAATCAACTTATCAGATTCTGAACTCTCCCTTTTAAAGGGTTTAAAAATAGTTGTATCGACAGGCATGGGAATGACAAACGGTTTGATATTAAGTTTTGATTCGATATCGTTTGCCATAAAATCACTCACGGCTACCACATATTTCGACTCTTTTATGATTTTCTTATGAAATAATAACCAGAGATGTTGGTTTAGCTTTAACCACTCACTGCCATGATATACCGGTATGATGTCCGGACGAGGTTTTAAAAAAGGCAAAGCCGGCAAAATGGCAAATCCTTGCGGCACCGGCCAATGAACAATAATGGTGTCGAATTTGTTTTTTCTGTATAATTCAACAATTTTTTTAAACTGAAAATAAATGTATACGGGTATACAAAAAAATTTTAATGGATTTTTTTTCAAATTCGGCAATATTCCTGCCCCATAAGCAATTCCATTGGGAAAAAACAAACATTGCAAATGTCTGTAAACATGAATACCGTTTATAATTTCATATCTTAAAGCAGGACGTTTGTATGGGGCAAGCACTGTTACCTCCACCCCCAAATTTCGTAAACCTGAAGCATGAAGTAGTAAAAAATTGTTGAGTCCTTCGGACTCAAACAAGGGAAAAGCCGACGAAACGATTAGTACCTTTCTTTTCAAGGTTTTATGATTCTATAATTTTTGTATTCAAAAGGTCTCCAGCCAAATTTTTTTTCCAACCAATAAGATAATTTTAATTTCAATGGTAACTTTTTAGGATTATCATAATCAAAATGCCAATTCAGACGCTCGATTCTTTCTTTCATCACAGCCGGGTGTGTTCCTGCAAATTTTTCGAGAATATCAATTTTTGAGTAATCAAACTCTTCTTGTTTCGGCACGTGTTTTTCGATCCATTGATCGTCGTGCCAAAGTTTGTTGAACGATTCTTGTTTGGCCTGTTGATGTTTCGGATGTTTCACCCACCCGTAGTGATAAATTTTTGCGTCCACAGGTCTTACACGTAATTTTTTTCCATTTTTTCTGAAACCTTGCGCATCCTTATATGAGCGAATGCTTTTATCGTTACGAATAATTCTTATCTCCTTTCTGTACCATTTACGGGAAGCACCAACCCAATCGAATGTCCCATAAAAATGCACATAGGAAAACAACAGCCCCTCTACTCTTTTATCCGGCAAATAATGTTGCATGGCATGCCGAATGTTTTCATAATCCTTTTCGTGCACTACTTCGTCACTTTGAATATAAAACAACCAGTCAAAACTGTCGTTGATGGCATCCATGGCCTTGTTGGTTTCGATAGCCAATACCTTTCCTCCTTCGCGCAAGGACATATCCCAGGTAGAACGAATAATTTTAATTTTAGGTGAATCGATAGACCGGATAAGATCTTCTGTATTGTCCTCGGAATCGCCGATTGAAACCAAAAATTCATCACACAGCGGCAAAACCGACCGAATGGACTCTAACACAGGATAATCAAACTTGACTGCATTTCTGATGATTGTAAATCCGCAAACTTTCATAAGCCGGCTATTCCTGTATAATTAAAAGGTGATAGGTTTTTCAAGTACTTTTTTTCTTCGTCACCAATCTCGAGAGAATCGATAAACTCGTGAATGGTTTGCCTGTTGATTTTTTCGTTTCTACGGGTAAGTTTTTTGAGTGTTTCATAAGGATGGGGATAATTGATTTTTCTCAAGTATGTTTGAATCGCTTCCGCCAAAACAGCCCAATTTTCATCCAAATCTTGTTTGATTTTATCAGGGTTGAGCATAATCTTTTGAAACCCTTTGAATATACT
Source organism: Vicingaceae bacterium (assembly GCA_026003395.1). Taxonomy (NCBI): domain Bacteria; kingdom Pseudomonadati; phylum Bacteroidota; class Flavobacteriia; order Flavobacteriales; family Vicingaceae; species Vicingaceae bacterium. Next base: position 16,896 of record BPHE01000023.1, on the reverse strand, counting down.
TTGCAAAGCAATGAAATGATGCGCCAATGCAACGCCCAGGTTTCTCAATACAGTAGAGTCAGTGAGATCTCTTTGCAACCTTGAGATTGGTAGTTTTTCACCAAAATGTATCAATAAAGCATTTGAAATGCCCAAATTACCTTCGGCATTTTCAAAATCAATGGGGTTTACCTTATGAGGCATGGCAGAGGACCCCACTTCGTTTTCATTGATCATTTGCACAAAATATTCCATGGAAATATATTGCCAAACATCTCTGCATAAATCCAGCAAAATAACATTCAGACGTTTAATGGCATCAAAATAAGCAGCCAGATGGTCATAGTGTTCGATTTGGGTTGTCGGAAATGAATAGTGCAACAACAACCGGTTTTCGACAAAATCTTTTGCAAACTTGTACCAATCGATGTCCGGATATGCCACTTTGTGGGCATTGAAATTTCCTGTTGCACCGGCAAACTTTGCTGCAAAAGGAATATGATTAAAATAATTCAATTGTTGCGAGAACCTTTCGGCAAAAACTTTAAACTCCTTACCAATGGTGGTTGGAGAAGCCGGCTGTCCGTGTGTTCTAGCAAGCATGGGAATATCTTTCCACATAGAGGCAAAATGTTCCAACGTTTCATGCAATGTTTTCCAATGCTGCTTCAATTGTTCTTGATGAAAATCCCGCATGGCCATGGGTATAGCCGTGTTGTTGACATCTTGGGAAGTTAAGCCGAAATGAACAAATTCAACATATCTTTCAAGGCCGATTTCATTAAACTTTTCTTTTAAAAAGTATTCTACAGCTTTTACGTCGTGGTTGGTAATATTTTCAATCTCTTTGATTCTTAAAATATCCCGATCGGTCAATTTCAAATAAATGTTTCGCAATAGAATCAATTGATCTGCGGAAATGTCCTTCAATTCATCAATGCCATATTCTTTCAACGCAATAAAATACTCCACTTCTACCTTTAACCGATAGATAATCAATGCACCTTCGGAAAAATAATTTCTCAATATTGCCGTTTTATTGGCATACCGACCGTCAACCGGCGAAACAGCCCAGAGTGCACAATGTTGGTTTTCCATGATTGTCATTCTTTTTTCTCTTAACTTTTTAAATTCCTGATTAAAACTTATGTTTTTTTATTCAATACAAAACCGGGACTGACACTTCCGGACAATTTCTATACAAACTAATAGAAAATCGTCTCACAAATCAAAAATTCATCCTTGCATCAAATCAGCCCGATTGCAAATGTATACATTCGTTTTAAATTATCCTTGCAAGAATTAAATTGATTGTTCGAATGAAAAAAGGAAACAGCAATATGGAAAAATGCATTGTTAAAAACTTATGATATTAAGCAAAATAAAAAATCAAGATTTGCAATATTTCCTATAATATTTTTTAATTTTTTGTTCCAAAATAAGAAAATTGAATGAAAAAATTTGATCTAGTTCTAGATTTTAGCCTATAAGTAAAGTTACAAATTTCAGCAGCTCAGATTACTTGTTTATTCAATAAAAAAGTTTTTTTCAAATGAAAAACACTAATTTCGTGCAAAATTTCTTGCTAATTTTTTAACATGACAGGTCTGCCGGCTGCCAAGACATTTCATATCTATATCCAATCTATTTTAAGGGCAACTCAATTAAGTTTTACAACCCGGTTTATATTTTGGTATTTCATCCCTCCCTTACTATGGATTTTCATCATTTGGGCATTGACCTTTGCCGTTGATCAATTGGCTCTATTCATGGGAGAATTTATCAAACCCTTGCTGTATGATTGGTTGTCAGGAAATTTTGGAGATATTGCCATCCTTTTTATTTATTGGGGAATCAAGATCTCATTTTTTCTATTTTTTTTATACATAAGCGGTTATTTGCTTTTAATTTTGATTTCTCCATTCTTATCCATTATTGCCGAGAGTACTCAAGAATTTCTCACCGGTGAAAAGTTTCCTTTCAGCTTTAAAAAATGGTTCAACGATATTTTGAGAGGCATCCTTGTAGCTTTTAAAAGTTTTTTCAAAGAAACCCTTTGGTCTTTACTGATACTTTTGTTAAGCTTTATACCTATCGTTGGATTAGTATCTCCGGTTTTGTTGTTTTTAACCGGTTCTTATTTTTATGGCACGGCAATGTTGGATTATGCTTTGGAAAACAACAATTTCAAGGTGAATCACCGGTTTGAATTCTACCGTAAACACCGGCTGCTGGTTACCCTTTTGGGATTATTATATGCTGCTGTTCTAAGCATTCCGGTGCTTGGTATTTTCCTTGCCGGATTTGTGGCTATTTTTACCACCATTGTTTCAACGATAGCCTTTTTAGAAATAAAAAAACAAGAAAATAATGTTAATTAAATTAGCTATAGTTAATTATCAAAATACTTTGCCTTTTTTATGGGGAATCGAACATAATTTGAAATTTTCTCCGGTTAACATCGAACTATTGAAACTGCATCCTGCGGCCTGTTTCGAAGCTCTGCGAAACAGAATTGCAGATATAGGCATTGTACCCGTGGCTCCCATCAAAGACAAAATTATCAATAAAAAATGGCAGATAATTACTGATTACTGTATCGGGGCCAACAAAAAAGTTAATTCCGTATTATTGTTAAGCCATTTACCTATAGAAAATCTCAAAAAAATATACCTGGATTATCAATCACGCACCTCATCCCGTTTATTACAAATCATCGTCAAAAACTTTTATCAATACCATCACATTGAATTTATCGATTCATCACCCGGCTATGAAAAAAAAATTTCAGGGGAAACAGCCGGATTAGTGATTGGAGACAGAGCCCTGCAACTAAAAAATGAATTTCCTTATGTCTACGACCTTGCCGGAGAATGGTACCGTTTTACAAAATTGCCTTTTGTATTTGCGGCATGGATTTCTATCAAACCTTTAGACAGTGAGTTCACCGATTGGTTAAACAATTCTTTTCAAAAAGGCCTTTCCCTTATCAATCAAAAAATTGAAGAGAATCAATTATTTCACTTAAAAACATATTTGACTGAAGACATACAATATCGATTGACAGACAAGTATCTGCAAGGTCTGAAAAAGTTTTGGAGTATGCTGTAGATGATTTATTATGCCTATTAGGCAAAATTTCTCCTTTTCTTTAAAAAGTTTTAAATTATTTTTTTAACGTGAAAGCGAATAAATCTGCCATTTTTCTATTTATTCCGTTAAAGATATTTTAAAATACGAATAAAATGTAAAAATAAATTTCTATATTTGCAGCCCAATTTTTGAAAAACCTAATGTCATGGATGCAATAAAGTTTATTGAAAAGGAAATGAATCCTCAAGTGGATCATCCGGAATTTCACCCGGGAGATACTATTACAGTATACTATAAAATTAAAGAAGGAGATAAAGAAAGAATACAGCCGTTTCAAGGTGTAGTTCTGCAAATTCGTAACAGCGGTGCCTCCAAAATGTTTACTGTAAGAAAGGTTTCTGCCGGAATCGGCGTTGAAAGAATCTTCCCATATTACTCTCCCTATATTGACAGAATAGAAGTAAACAAACGTGGTAAGGTACGTAGGGCACGCTTGTTCTATTTGAGAAAAGTTTCCGGTAAAGCTGCAAGAATCAAAGAAAAACTGTTTGTCAAAAATACCGAAAATTAATACTTTCATTTATGTCAAAAAAAGCCGGACATTGTTCCGGCTTTTTTTTGTGCACATCTTGTTGCAAGTCGGATGAAAAAACAAGTATGTTAACCTCCGGCAATAACTTATTGTCTCTTGGATTTTTTATTTTACTAATACAAAACTTTGTTTGAAATTCTTTTCAGGAACATCAACAATAAAAATTACAGAACTATTGAAAGTTTCCTTATTTATACCATAAGGGAAAATATCTTTCATAGAGTAATTGTTTTGTTCTATATTTTTTTCAGATTGCAACAATAATTTTCCTTGCATATCAAATACAGAAAAAACGCCCTTGTAAGACAAAAATTCATTAGGAATCCTCAATTTTAATTGACCGGGATCAACAAAAGGATTTGGATATAACTGCCATTTAGAATTAAATGAACGATAAAAATGAATTTGTTGGGCCAATTCTTTTCCATATTCATTGATTAATGATATCTTATAGTAATTGTCACCTGTGAAAATTTTGTCAATTGGTACAATGAATTTATTATTATAATCAAAATATGAGGTAAATTGATAAACATTTTCAAACATTTCACCATCTTGTGAGTGTTCAATTATTAAAGTTAATTGTTCAGGTTTGTTTAATTCTACATGACAAATCAAATCTAAATTATCATTTAAATCATTATATGATATACGCGAGTCGAAATGAATCAAATCTAAAGCTACAGGTCCGGTCAATGTTCCATCACTGGCCTTCCAGACAGTTTTATTGCAAATTTCAATCAAATTATTACTTCCTGAAGCGGTTTCAGGTTCTATTTTACCACCAGGATAAATATTTATATAAGAACCACAAGGCAATCTCATTTTTTGCCCGGCTTTAAAAAACAACGTTCCATAGATATGAATGGGATTAGGACAAGAGCACGATTCCAAATCAACCTGTACATTTACAGTAACGGTAATACCACTTGGTATAACAATAGTATCGCAACACCCGGGAACAGCATTACAGGACCAAACAGAAGGATTATTCCAATTACCATTCATTAAAGCTGTACATACTGTTGATTGAAGATGAAGTGATATAAGCACAAAAATAAAAGCACAAATTTTTCTAAGAGTATTTCTATACATTTCTACTTATATTATTATATTTATTATTACGATATTTTACCTAATTTGTTTCTTTTAATTCATTTTTATTAAAAAAAACTCAATGTACGTTATTTATAAAGTAAATCATAACTTTGCAAAAACCAAAACCCTAAAAAATATGATAGAACTCATGTCACCTGCCGGCAGTTTCGAAGCCATGACTGCCGCAATCAAAGCCGGCTGCAATTCTGTATATTTCGGTGTGGAACAGTTGAATATGCGATCACGATCATCCATCAATTTTAGTTTGGAAGATTTACCAAAAATTTCAAAACTTGCAAAAGACAACGGTGTAAAAACATATATTACGCTCAACACTATTTTGTATGACCATGACTTGCGATTGATGCGGGAAATTGTTGATGCGGCCAAAGCTAATGGGATTGATGCCATCATTGCTTCCGATCATGCGGTGATGAACTATTGCAAGAAAATAGGAATGCCTCTGCATATTTCTACTCAATGCAACATCACGAATATTGAAACGGTGGAATTTTACAGTGCTTTTGCCGATGTTATGGTGCTTTCTCGCGAATTGAGTTTAAAGCAGGTTTCGGATATCGTTAGAGAAATTCATAGACGGCAAATTACTGGGCCTTCGGGAGAGCTGGTGAAAATTGAAATTTTCGGACACGGTGCCTTATGTATGGCCGTATCCGGTAAATGTTATCTAAGTTTACACTCTCACAATGCATCCGCCAACAGGGGCGCATGTATTCAAAACTGCCGTAGAAGTTACATTGTGATTGATAAAGAAGAAGGTTATGAACTCGAAATTGACAATGAATACATAATGTCAGCGAAAGATCTTTGCACGATCGATTTTCTGGATAAAATTGTCGATGCGGGTGTATCTGTTTTGAAAATTGAAGGACGTGGACGGTCAGCCGACTATGTTTATGTAACTACCCAATGTTATCGTGAAGCTATTGACAGCATCAAAGATGGAACATATTCCCCCGACAAAATCGCACATTGGAAGAATGAACTCTCCAAGGTATTTAACAGAGGTTTCTGGGATGGCTATTACCTTGGACGTAAAATGGGCGAATGGAGCAATACCTACGGCTCCTCGGCTACAACGAAAAGAATTTATTTAGGCCGTGGAAATAAGTATTTTGACAAAATTGGCGTCGGCGAATTCGTTTTAGAGACACACCAATTAAAAGTAGGTGATCAAATAGCCGTGATTGGTCCAACTACCGGATATATACCTTATACCGTGGAAGAATTACATCTGGGCGGCAAACCCGTCGAAGAAGTGAAAAAAGGAGATGTATTTTCTATGAAATTTCCGGAAAAAATAAGACCCTCGGATAAACTCTACAAAATTGTACCGGCGTGAAAAAAAACAAATGTCAGGTTATTCATTACCGGTCAAAATGTATTGGATGCAATGCATGTGTTGAAGCCGATTGGAACAGATGGCGTATTTCCAAGAAAGATGGCAAAGCCATTTTGATCGGAAGCAGAGAAAAAAAAGGCATTTTTGTGGCTGAAGTTCCGCAGGACGAATGGGATACACTAATGCAGGCCTCAAATAATTGTCCGGTAAATATCATTCATGTAAAGAAGTTATAAACTCTTCTATGATTCGGGGATAATATTTATACTCCAATTGATGAATCTTGTTTTCCAAACTTTCTACAGTTTCATTTTTATCCAATTGAATGGATTTTTGAAATAGAATATCTCCCTGGTCATATTCTTCGTTGACTAAATGAATGGTGATACCACTATGTGTTTCTTTTTTTTCAATGACTGCATTGTGCACATGTCTGCCATACATTCCTTTTCCACCAAATTTTGGAAGTAAAGCAGGGTGAATATTTAAAATCCTGCGGTGAAAATGTTGAACCAAATATTCCGGTATTTTTAACAAAAAGCCGGCAAGAATGATAAAATCTACATCTTTCAAATTTGATAAAAATCCCGGCGATTCCAATTCATTTTTTGTGAAAACCTTCACCGGCACCTTAAGTTTTTTGCACCGTTCTATCACACCTGCGTCAGGATTATTGGTGAAAACTCCTTTGACCCTGATTGTGGGATGCTTTTCAAAATATTTAATTATATTTTCGGCATTTGTGCCCGATCCTGATGCAAATATGACCAAGTTTACCATGAGATAAATTTTACAAGGGACAAAGAAAACAAAAAAACCGCCCGTAGAAGGCGGTTTTCTTAAAATACATGTTAATTTCTATTTTTTCAATCTTTTGATACTACAACCTTTTGCCGGTGTGGTTTGAACTTCTATAGGCGCACCGGTTGCAAGTGATCTGAGTGCCAACAAAACCCATTCATTTTTTGCTTCGCCTTGATAATTGTCATTGATGGCTCCTTGATAAACCAACTTTCCATTAGAATCAAAAATAAACACATGAGGGGTGGTTTTGGCGCCAAAGGCATCTGCCAATTGATGATTTTTGTCAACCACATAAGGAGCTTTATATCCCTGCTCTCTGGCTTTAATTTTCATGTTGTCATAGGAATCTTCATCGTCTCTCAATGCTTCATTGGAATTAACCAAAACCATTCCCATGCCGGCAGATTCGGCAGCTGCATAGATCCGATTGTAGTATTTTTCCCATGCCAATACGAATGGACATTGATTGGAGGAAAAAATTACCACTATTCCTCCCGGCTTTTTCAAATCATTCAAACTGTATTCTTTACCACTGACATCTTTCATTTTGTAATCAGGCATCGGCATGGAAGATCCGATTTCTAGAGTTTTAATTTCTTTCTGGGCCATCAAGAACAGGCCTGAAAATAAAAATAATGATAAAAAGATTTTTTTCATGACTTTAATTTTTTGTTGATTGACAAATCTACAAACAATAACGAAGACCTAAAATGAAAGTTGCCTAAAAAATGTAAATTTTAAAGTGGAATGTTTCCATGCTTTTTACGTGGTAATTTGGCCACTTTATTTTGAAGCATGTCAAATGCTCTGATTAATTTTATTCTTGTTTTTTCGGGCATGATCACTTCATCAATATATCCTCTTGAGGCAGCTTCATAAGGATTGGCAAACAATTCTGCATATTCTTTTTCTTTTTCCAACCATTTGGCCTGAGGGTCGGGTGCTTCCATAATTTCTTTTTTGAAAATTATTTCTGCAGCACCTTTGGCTCCCATCACAGCAATTTCTGCCGAAGGCCATGCATAATTCATATCGGCTCCTATATGCTTGGAATTCATCACATCATAGGCCCCGCCATATGCTTTGCGGGTAATAACGGTTATACGTGGTACGGTGGCTTCACTAAATGCATAGAGCAGCTTTGCGCCATTGGTAATGATACCATTCCACTCCTGATCGGTGCCAGGCAAAAATCCGGGAACGTCTTCAAACACAAGTAGCGGTATATTGAAACAATCACAAAATCTTACAAACCTTGCTCCTTTCTTCGAGGCATTGATGTCGAGCACTCCGGCGAGATACATTGGTTGGTTGGCTACGATTCCGATGGTTCGTCCTGCCAACCTTGCAAATCCTACCACGATGTTTTCGGCAAAATCTTTATGAACTTCAAAGAATGAACCTTCGTCAACCACTTGATTGATGACGTCTTTTATGTCGTAGGGCTGATTGGGGTTGTCGGGTATGATATCATTTAATGCGGGTCTAAGTTCGTCTTGATTCCGGTCGTAAGGAATGACCGGAGGTTCCTCTTCGCAATTTTGAGGTATGTAGGATAATAATTTTTTGATGCCTTGAATGCAAGCCATTTCATTGGGGAAAGAAAAATGGGTCACACCGCTTTTGGTAGAATGCGTTTGGGCACCACCAAGCTCTTCTGATGTAACTTCTTCGTGAGTGACGGTTTTGACCACGTTTGGTCCGGTAACAAACATATAAGAAGTATTCTCCACCATCATGATAAAATCGGTCAAAGCTGGGGAATAAACTGCACCACCGGCACAGGGTCCCATAATGGCGGAAATTTGAGGAATGACACCACTGGACATAACGTTGCGATAAAAAATATCGGCATAACCGCCCAACGAAACCACACCTTCTTGAATTCTGGCTCCCCCTGAGTCGTTCAATCCAATCACCGGACAACCATTTTGCATGGCAAGGTCCATAATTCTACAAATTTTTTCAGCGTGTGCTTCGGCCAATGAACCTCCCAATACGGTAAAATCCTGGGCAAATACATACACCGGTCTTCCGTTGATGGTGCCATAACCGGTAACCACTCCATCGCCGAGAAATACTTGCTTGTCTAATCCAAAGTTTTTGGAACGGTGGGTAACCAACATGCCAATCTCTTCGAAACTACCTTCGTCCAATAAGAAATGTATCCTTTCGCGGGCTGTCAGTTTTCCTTTCTTATGCTGTGCTTTTATGCGTTCTTCGCCTCCGCCTTTTTTGGCTTCTTCTATTTTTTGTTTGAGTATTTCAATTTTTTGCTTGTCCATATTCATGTTTTTTTAGATGAAGCAAAGATGATAGAATTTTTTAAAATTGAAAAGCATTTTTGAAGTTTAAACTTGAGGTTGTATTGTTGATAAATCATTTTAGACGAAGTCATGAGGGATAACGGGGTGAGTTTATGATGAATATCATGAAATATGTTTTGGATTAATTTTATGAATAATGGCAGGCATTTCCTTTGATTGAAAAACTGTTGTGTTTGGGTAAAAAAAAGGGCTTGTCCGTAGACAAGCCCTATTGAATATATTGATAAAGAAACTTTTAGTGCTTTTTACAATAATTTTTCAAGTTTTTCGGCCAATACTTTTTTGGGAACGGCTCCAACTTGTTTGTCTACAACCTGTCCGTTTTTGAAAAATAATATGGTTGGAATGTTACGAATTCCGAATTTTAAGGAAACTTCCGGATTGTTGTCAACATCCACTTTGCCGACCACGGCTTTCCCTTCGTATTCTTTTGCCAATTCATCAATAATTGGTGCCACTATGCGGCAGGGGCCACACCATACTGCCCAAAAATCAACAACAACGGGTTTGTCGCTTTTTAATACGTTTTCATCGAAATTTGCATCGGTTAATTCAAGTGCCATAATTGTCTGTTTTAAATTTTGCTCAAAATTAAAGAATAATCATTTGCTTTAAGGATAGTTTGTCTTAAAAAAAACAAACATTTTTTTCACAAATTTGAATTTTTATGTGAAGTTATTGGGTAAGTTGTGTGGTAAATAGATGGGGAATGGTGGGATTAAAGGGGGAATTGGGTATGGCGGCGGGGCGTTATCCGCCCCGCCGCCGTGAAATCTCAACACTCATGTCCCGTTTTTGTCATTGCCCGTCTTTGACGGCTGCCGGACTGAGCGTATATCCCGCAGCCATGAAGCCCGGCCGGCAAGCCAACCGGCAGCCGACGGCAGGAGGATCGCCGGTTGGCTTGCCGGCCGTATGGCTGAAGGGCGAGGAATAGCAGCGAAGGCCGTGCATGCCCCAAGTGAAAATACTGTGAGAAATACTTTTATGGGTTATATTTCAATAGCATCATCTCGGTTCCGTCAAAAACGGCATAAGTGAAGTATCGAATCCAGTCGCCTGTGTTGATGTAGTAACTTTGTCCGTTGTTGATCGGATAGAATATGGGTAAATGTCGATGACCAAAAACGAAATAATCTATGCTTTGATGTTTGAGGGTTTCAAGACAATGTTGTAGTATCCATTCTCTCTCGGGGCCAAGAAATTCTGCGGGGGGCGGATTGGCTTGGCGGCTCCGGGCAGACCAAAAATTTGCCATGGCTATGCCAATGTCGGGATGTATCCATCGAAACAACCATTGACATAAGGGATTGGCAAAAATCTTTTTGAGCAATTTATAGCCGTAATCGCCGGGACCTAATCCGTCGCCGTGTCCGATCATCAATGTTTTGCCTTGAATTTTGCGTACGATGGGTTCGCGGTAAATTTCCACACCAAGTTCTTCGGAAAGGTAACCAAACATCCACATGTCGTGATTGCCGGTAAAGAGGGTTACTTTGATGCCTTTGTCCACAAGTTTCTTTATGGCAGCCAAAATTTCTATGTAACCTTTTGGGACAACATGTTTGTATTCAAACCAAAAGTCAAACAAATCGCCGAGCATAAAAACCTGCGAGGCGTCGGAAGATATTTCTTCGGCCCAACGGACAAAGAGTTTTTCGCGTATTTTGCTCTGCTGCCTGTTGGGAGATCCAAAGTGAAAATCGGAGATGAAATATGTCCTGGTAGTATGTTGCATGTCAGTTAAAACAATGAAATGTCCATGTTTGGAATCTGAAATGGATTGACAAGTTTTAAGTTCAGCATGAAACGTATTCGTTGATTGTATTTCAGGGCATTCAGGTTGGAAGATTGGGCAATGGGAAAATAAAACTCAAATACATCGGGAATGATGCGCAATGACATTCCTGTTTCCCAAACGGGATTGGAAACGAGGCTTTCGAGGTCTCCACGGTTATTATATTGTTCGTAACCACTTAAACCTGCATTGAGATAAAATTGAAAAAACATGTTGGGAAAGGTTGAGGCAAGATTGACGGCACTCATCCATTGATTGCCGGTGGGTGCTGTAACATAAGTCCGGAACATAGCATCGACAGGCGCTATCTGGCGGTTGAAAATTTGATTGGTATTGTTGTTACGGGCAAGATATATTTCATCAAAGGTATAGTCGGGGTTCTGTGAAAACTGAAAATCATATACAGGGTTGTTGCTTTGGTTATAAAGAAATGCACCTAAAAAATACCTTATGGAGAGCCCATGTTTGGGTTTCTCGTTGTAACGAAAGAAAAATGAAACATCCATCGATGTTTTGACAAATTGCCGATGGGCTTGTATTTTCCACACAAAATTGAAAGGGTCGATCGGATGACGTTTTTTATAGTCAATAAAAAACTCGTAATAAATCTGTGACTTTTTTTCCATTTGTTGGGTATCGAAATTTTTTTCTTCTTGTTGCGCATAAACCATACGAGTGTTGAATGCCAATGATTTTCCATTACGGGAATTGCGGGGTTTGAGCTCTAATCGGGCTAACGGAGAGATTTTCCAATATGGCCCATAGATGCCGGGCAGCCCAGCATGAAAAGTCCGTGTGGTAGTTTGTATATACAATCTTTTGAAGCGTCCCTGCTCAAAAATTATGTTTTTTCTGACACCTGCAAATCCGGTCAGAGTATTATTTTTGATGCTCCACATGGAAGCAATCATCCATTCGAAGTTTTGAGGATAAGGCCGTACATTGTGCAACCATAAGCCGGGCATAATACGATCATTTAGGTTGTATCCTATGGCCGGAAAATAATATATCTCGTATTTGCGTGTTTCTTGCATTCCCATGATTGGTTTGAACGAAAGGGAAGTCATGCGTTTAAACAATCCTTTGGTATGTATAAAATCGTTGTTTCTCCCGGATTGAGGGAAATACATGTGATAATCAACAACATATTTTTTTACGGAAGAGTCCTTTGGGAGGGTAATTTCGTATCTTCCTTTGAATGGTCCGGTCCAAAAGGTAGTGTAATGTCCGTTAAAACGAACGGCAGAAATCGGGACAGGCAATGCAAAATCACTTTTGTTGTAAAGAATCAATGTGCGGGTTGAATCATTTGTTTTGATTCGTTTAATTTTTAAATCGGCAAAGTATGTTGAACGGAATAAATCATTGTAAAACCATTTCAGAGATTTACCGGAAGTTTCTTCGAAAACTTGTTGCATGTCTTCAGGATAAGGATGTTTGAATTGCCAACGGCGGAAATAGGCCTGCATGCAACGGTCAAAAAGGGTGTCGCCCAGGTAATGCCTTAAATAATTAAACATGAGGGCTGTTTTGGAGTAAACTATCGCCCCGTAGTTGATAGGAGAAAATTCGTTTGCGGGCAATTCTATTGGCTGATCTTCGTTTCGTGCGGCAGTGTATGTGTAGATCCATTCGTATTGAAATCTGTGTGGTTGATCCAGGTTGAAAATGTTTGTAAATCCGCTTGAAGGGTCTTTTGAAGCAATTGTGGCATTGGGATACTTGGTTTCGATGTAACGCAATTCGTTGAAAGAGTTCACACCCTCGTCCATCCAAGGATGTTGTCTTTCGTTGGAACCAAGCACACCATAGAACCAGTTATGCCCTACTTCGTGCATTATGACGGTTTCAAGCGAAAAGACATCGACGGCCGAACCAATGACGGTAACCATGGGATATTCCATGCCTGCGCCCGCACTTAATGCACCATCGGCCGCAGTCATCTGAGGATATGGATAATCGCCATTCCAAAGAGAATAATAATAAATGGCATCGTGTAAATATTCAATGCTATTTTTCCACAAATTTCCGAACCGGGCTGTGAAATATGACCAAAGTTCCACTTTTCTTTTGCTGTGTGGCAATGTCACCTCTCCTTTCAACACAAAATAAGAAGGACTGGCAAACCATGCAAAATCATGAACATTTTTGGCTTCGTAGACCAGTGTTTTAACGGCTGACGTATCGGCCGGAAAATCAGGCAGTTCTCCGGGAATGAATTTTAATTTTTGTCTTGTGTTTTCAGCCAATTTTAGCAAACGCTTTTTTTCTTGTTCATTTTTTAACTCTCCCGTAGCAGCCACCAAATAATGATCGGGTAGTGTAATGGCTACCTTAAAATCACCAAATTCCGAATAAAATTCACCTTGATCGAGATATGGCATATCGTGCCACCCCTTGTGGTCATACACGGCAGGTTTAGGATACCATTGTGTGATTTGGAAATCATTACCTGTGTGGCCGAGGCGGGAAAACCGGCCATAAGGTATTTTTACGTGAAAAGGTGTGGATATGATGATACTGTCTCCGGGAGCCAGTGGTTTTTCCAAAGGAATCACGGCTATTTCCTGAGAGACGTCTTCAAAATACCATGCCACGGGTTGATTGTTCACTTTGAAATCGACCATATCGATGTAACCGCGTTCACCGGGCGGGGCAAAATGTAGAGATACGTCATTGTTTTCTACCAGCTGTTTTGATAATTCTGTGCGGTAATCTTTATAAGCATTAGGCCAGAGATGAAATTTGATATAAGACAAATAATCGGGCGATTGGTTGACATAAACGATTTTTTCAAAACCTGTGAGGGATTTTTCTTTAACATTGAGAGTCACCTGTATGTCATATGACACTCTTTGCTGAAAATAATTGTCCTGTGCATTGGAACCAACGCCATATAAAACCGGCAATAGCCATATTTTTGAAAAAAATTTATTCACCAAAAATTTCTTTCAGTTTGTCTTCCAAACTTTTGCCCCGAAGGTTTTTGGCAATGATATTGCCATCGGGACCGACCAATACAGTAAAAGGTATGCCTTGAATTTCATAAATCGCCACTACAGGTGAATTCCACCCTTGTAAATCGCTCACATGATTGGGCCATATCAAACCGTCTTCTTTGATAGCTTGCAACCAAAGCTCTTTAGGATTGGGCTGATGTGGCAAACCATCCAACGAAACAGAAAAAATTTCGAATCCTTTTGAATTGTATTTTTTATACAGACGAACCACATTGGGATTTTCAGCCCTGCACGGCTTACACCATGAGGCCCAAAAGTCAATCAATACATATTTGCCTTTTAAATCGGAAAGCCGGCGTGTATTGCCTTTGACATCAGGCAAAACAATATCGGGCGCCGGAACACCGGGGGCAAGTTTTCTCATTTTTTGCACTCTTTCATGAAAAGATTTGAAGTATTTCGATTCCGGATATTTTTGAGCAAAAGCACTGTCCACTTTTAAGTAATAGGCAAAATATTTGTCTTTATCCAATTGTTCTACAGCCGAAAGAGCCACAAAGGTAGCCGGAGCCGTATCGATCAATTGCATGGTACGTTTTTCGAGATCGCTTATCAATGCATTGTATTTCTCTCCATACACTTTAATCAATGAATCAATTTTGGGATGATTGATATTGTTTTGATATTCGGTGTTTAATTCTTCCCTTTGCAAAAAGTTGTTTTTCACAATTTTATTGTATGTCTGCAATAATTTTGATTCTTCCGACCCTTCCACTACATATTGGTCTCCAAATGTAGAATAATCGGAAGTGATCCTGATTTTCTCACCGGGCTTCATGATAATATTGACAAATGTCCTGTCGGGCAGTTGGATACGAAAATAAGTGGGCTCGTTGATGACAGGGTCAAAAGCAAAATTACCGTCCGAAGTCCTCACCGAATCGACCAAATCCATTTTATTGGGATTTAGTTCGTAGAGCGATATCAAAGTGGATTTGGGCAGGTTAGTGATGGTACCACTAATGGATTTTTCTTTTTCGGGTTTGCAAGCAAACAAAATCGGCACAAACATTAACCAGGCTGATTTTTTCAATAGTTGCATAAACAGTTTATTTATTTAAAAGTTCTTGTAAAATTTTGTTGGCTATTTTAGGATCGGCTTTTCCTCCCGACAATTTCATCACTTCTCCCATGAAAAGACCAAGCAATCCTTTCTTCCCGGCTTGATATTCTTTAATCTTTTCGGGGTATTTTTCCAATGCTTGTTTCGCCCATTCCATTATTTGCCCCGAATCGCTTTCTTGTACCAAATTCATATCTCGGGCAAGTTGCACAGGAGAGGCAGAAGGATTTTTTAGCAGCTCGGGAAAGATTTTCTGGGAAGCAACACTAAAGCTGACCACGTTTTTTTCAACCATATCGATCAAATCCGCCATTGTTTCAGGAGATAGCGGAAAATCTTCAGGTTCAAGGGCATTTTCATTCAAATATGATTTCACAGGACCGATCATCCAATTGGCGGCCGCTTTGTAGTGATTGGTGAGATGGCAGAGCCGGTCAAAATAAAGAGCAAAGGCCTTGTTTTCGGTTATGATGAAAGTGTCATATTCCGGCAATTGATACTGATTGATATATTTCTCGTACAATTGTCCGGGTAAGGCAGGCATTGTTGTGGCAATTTGCTCTATTTTTTCGTTTGTCACATATACCGGAAGCAAATCGGGCTCCGGGAAATATCGGTAATCGTGAGCCATTTCTTTGGTTCGCATGGAAATGGTGATTCCTTTGATTGCGTCAAAAGTACGTGTTTCTTGTTCGATCACACCACCCGACTCTAAAACGTCAATCTGGCGATTGATCTCGTATTCAATGGCTTTTTGCACATTGCGTATGGAGTTGATGTTTTTTACCTCTGTACGTTGGCCAAAGGAATTGGCACCCCGGATTCGCACCGAGATATTGGCATCGCAACGCAAGCTGCCCTCCTCCATATTTCCGTCACAAATATCGAGGTATCTCACGAGTTTACGAATCTCAGAAATGTATGAAGCAGCCTCTTCGGGCGTGCGAATATCGGGTTCGGACACAATTTCCAACAAAGGCACACCCGCGCGGTTGAGATCGATAAGGGTATTGAAAGGATCCATGTCGTGAATACTTTTGCCGGCATCTTCTTCCATGTGTATACGTGTAATACCAATTTTTTTGACCACTCCACCGGCAAGGCGGATGTTTAAAAATCCATCGTAACAAATGGGCGTTTTATCCTGGGTTATTTGATAACCTTTCGGCAAATCGGCATAGAAATAGTTTTTCCGTGCAAATTGGTTTTCATAACGGATTTTGCAATTGAGTGCAAGTCCTAATTTGATGGCAAAATCAACAGCACGGGCATTAACACGGGGCAATGTACCGGGGTGTCCCAAAGAGATGGGATTAACCAGCGTATTGGGCAACTCACCATATTGATTAGGGTCCGAAGAATACATTTTGCTTTTGGTATTTAACTGAGCGTGAATTTCAAGACCAATCACTGCTTCGTATTTGCCCCTGTATATCATTGTCAAAATTTTGGGTGCTAAAATACTATAAAACTATCAAACATTGAAAAACGATGAGATAAAAAGAAGAATGTTGAAAACAAATCCGGTCGAGCTGCACAAAAAGAGGAGAAAACAATAAAAGCTAAAAAACAAAAAATTAAATGATTTGATGTGTAGGAACGATAAGGCAATAAACATAGAGCCGGTGGAAGCATGCATTGTTTTAAGAACCGGACGTTTCTGTTTTCAATGGAAGTAGGACTCCTACGTGTGGGAAATCTATAATTGGGTTGAAATTCCCCGTCATAATCCTTGTTTTAATGGAAGTGGGTCGCCCAC